>MTOL01000522.1 GCA_002011685.1 Deferribacteres bacterium JdFR-76 | reverse complement strand
ATTTCTGTGGATATGGAGGGCATTACCGGGGTGGTAACGCCGGATCAACTTGGGCCTTCAGGCTTCGAATATGCACGCTTTCGGAAGTTTATGACCCAGGAGGTGTTGGCGGCGATCCGCGGGGCACGCAAGGCAGGGGCCACCGATATTCTGGTTAGCGACAGCCATGGCAATGGGGAGAATCTTCTGATTGAGGAATTCCCCCCTGATGTGCGCATTATCCGTTCCTGGCCGCGTCGTTTTTCAATGATGGCGGGAATCGATTCCACATTTGATGCGGTTCTTTTTATTGGCTATCATGCCTCTACCAACAATCCGCGCGGGGTCCGGGCCCATACTTTTTCCAGCAGCCGGATTACCCGTGTGGCACTGAATGGCAAGGACGTTCCGGAGGCAGTTTTTAATGCCGCCATTGCTGGCCATTTTGGTGTGCCGGTTGTGTTTCTGGCTGGTGATGATGCCATCATTCAGGAAGTTGCACCTTTTCTCAAAAACATTGTTACGGTAGAAACGAAAAAAGCCCTCAGCTATCACGCGGCTGTGACACTAACGCCGCAGGAAGCACAGCGGCAGATTGAAAAAAAGGTCGAGGAGGCACTCAGAAATCTTGACCGCTTCCGTCCGTTCCGGCTCAAAAGTCCTGTTGAATTCATCCTGGGTCTGAAGCATTACCGGCCCGCCGAAATGCTGGCCTATCTGCCCTTTGTGGAAAGAGTGGACACGCACACAATCCGCTACGTGGGAAAGACCATGCTGGATGTGGCGGACTTTCTGTTTTTTATTACCAATTACCGGTGGGATCTTGAACCGTAGGAAAGACGTATCCCGTCCGGTTTTGCTGTTACCGTTTCGGATCGAAAGTATCGGTGGAACATGTATGCAGGCAGGGAGGAAAAAGCGATGATAAAACGTCTAATTGCTCTGGTTCTTTTATGGGTGCTTCTGGGACCGGCGGCGATATCGCGGGAGAAGGAGGACGCCCTGTGGCAAAAGGCGGTACAACTAACCCGCGAGGCTATTGTGGTGGATGGGCATGTGGATTTGCCCAGCCGGATTTTGCGTGAAAAAGTGGACATTGGCAGGCGACTGGAGGATGGACATACGGATATCCCGCGCATGCTGGAGGGGGGACTCAATGCACCCATCCTTTCCATTTACATCTCTGCAAAATATGCGGATGAGGGAGCCAAAAAAGCGCTGGAAATGATTGATGCGCTTATGGAAGCGGTGGACCGGAATGCCGGCCAGATCGAACTGGCCCGCAGCACGTCCGACGTGTACCGTATTACCGGCAAAGGAAAAATCGCGGCGATGATGGGGCTGGAAGGCGGCCACATCCTTCAGAGCAGCTTTGGCGTGCTGCGCATGCTCCACCGGTTGGGAATTGTGTACGTCACCCTAACACATTCTGCCACCACACGCTGGGCCGATTCATCTACCGATAAACCCAAGTGGGGGGGACTGAATGAGCTGGGCGAGCGGTTTGTCCGCGAAATGAACCGGATTGGGGTCATTGTGGATGTGGCCCATGTATCAGATAGCACCTTCTGGGATGTGATGCGGGTTTCAGAGGCACCGGTGATCGCCTCCCACAGTTCCTGCCGGGCCATTTGCAATATTCCACGGAATATGAGTGATGATATGATCAAAGCCATGGCGGAAAAAGGTGGCGTGATTATGATCAATTTCGGATCATCATTTGTCAGCCACAGCTGGGGAGAACGTGTGCGATTTATTCTTACAGAGATCCGCGATAAGTATAACGGCGATTTTTCTATGTGGGGCAAAATGTGGCGGGAAATGCAGAAAAAGGACCCATTGCCGCCACCCACTGTATCCGATCTGGTGGATCACATTGAACATGTTATTCAAATTGCCGGAGTGGATTATGTGGGATTGGGGTCCGATTTTGATGGTGTTGGGTCTCTGCCCGAGGGGCTGAAGGACGCCTCCGATCTGCCCGCCATCACCTATGAACTGCTCAAACGGGGTTACGATGAAGAGGCAGTCCGCAAAATTTTGGGGCTTAATTTTTTGCGCGTCCTAAGCGAAGTGGAGGCGCGGGCCGCCGAACTTCAGGCAATGGAAAGGCAAAAGGCCGTGAATCCGTAAATCAGCAACTTTGGACAGACAGTTTGGTTGGCTGCCTAAACCGAAGAGACTGCGCTGTGCGTGCGGCATGAAAAAATGGAATTGCAGTTCCTTGTGAAGGACATGTTCACAGAGGTTGGATGTGTACAGCGGGTGGAAAGGCGGGTTTTCTGTAAAACGTATTGGGGATAGAGGCGCAAGAAGGGTCTGAAAAAGGGATCGAATGCAGCGGAGGAAAGCCGGTTTCGGGGGACAATAGGTGCTCCCGCAGAGGTGTACGAAAACCGGCCATGTCTGACTGAGAAAACTGCTTGACATCAATCAAATCTCTTTTTACTTTGCCTTTGAGGGCATTGGGGGAGGAGATCAGCCAGCCGATGCAAAACATTCATGACGTTCCGCGGGTGATGCGGGCAGAGTTTGCACAATAAATGGTGCAAAATATTCTAAAATTTTCCTTGACATTTTTGGGGGAATGTTCTAATTTTTTGCACCATTTGTTGTGCAATTTTTCGGGGTAGGCATGCGCTCTGCGCGGGCAGGGGCAGAAAATTTTCGCTGAAATGGGGCAGGCGCATGTCTGTGTGTGGGGTTCCAGGTATGATCTGGATTAGGAGGGATTATGTTCCGTACGACGCTTTTTTACGACAATCTCACCGACTATCTGGTGGATCAGTGGAAGTATTACGCGTGGATCGGTGCGATGCTCATCCTGCTGGCCGTGATGATCTTCCTTCTTCCGGAGCTGCTGGCCTATCTTGTGGCTTTCTTTCTGTTTGTGGTTGGATTCCTTTTTATTCTGGCCGCCATGCGCCTGCGGCGACTGCGGGATGAGTACGAAACCTGGGTCAGGGATCTGTGGGAACCGTAATTCTGGCCCCTGTCCCCTTTTTCCGCTGGACTGAAAAAGGCTCTTTCTTTTCCAGTATATTTGTCCGTCCTTCCGGTAACCCTTCCTGAGAAGGCACGGGCCCAAAAATTTGCATTTGGTTCCGAAGTATGATAAACTTTTTATACAGGCAATTTTTGGAGACAGAAATTGGACAGGGCTGCACCGCAAACGGAATTACTCCGCTTAGCTGTCGATGTTGCCGATGCCATTCATGGCGTTGAGGATCTGAAAACCCTGGCAGAAAAAACCGTAGCAGCCCTTTCCCGCATCACCCGCTCTCCCAGAATCGCTTTCTATTTGTATCGTCCCGAAGAGCAACAGTTGCAGGTCATTTGGGCCCGGGGGTTTGACCGCGCTGTTTGCGATGTGTCTGCTGTTCTTCCGGTTGAAGGGTCGTTTTCCGGTTATGTTATGCGGTCAGGGCAGGTACAGGGCTGTGCGGACCTTGAGAAGTGCCGGCAGATGTCTTCCCATACAAAGCGGGCCCTTCTACAGGCGGGGTTCCGCTCGATTGTGGTGGTTCCTGTCCTCTACCGCGACGAACCGCTTGGGGTAATCGATCTTGTTTTTCGGGACAGCCGGCCGTTGCAAGAATCCGACCGGGTTTTCTATTTTTCCATCAGCCGGATTGTGGGAATGGCACTTAAGCATGTTCAGCATGTGCAGCGGCTTCGGGAAGAGATTCAGCTGCGAACCCGCCGGGAAAAAGAGCTGGAAAATTACCGCGAAATGCTGGAAGAAGCTGAAGAGCTGGCCGCTTTTGGAAGCTGGGTGTACGATTTTTCTACGGGCGAGATTCGCCGTTCCCGTGAAATCTTTCAGATTCTTGGGGTCCCGCCTGAGAAAGCACCGGCCTCTCTGGAAGATTTTTGGCCCTATATTCACGAAGCGGATCGAGAGCGGGTAAGGGCAGAGTTTCAGGAGGGAATCCGCTCCCGGGGTGAATCCCGGCTCCGTTTCCGAATTGTGCGGCCGGACAAACGTGTCCGGTGTATTGCAGTGCGTATGCGGGTTCAGCGAGACGAGGAAGGAAACCCGCGGTGCATGTACGGCAGTTTTCAGGATGTTACGGAGCTGGTGGAAGCGCAGGAGTCGGTTCGCCGCTATTCACAGCAGCTGGAAACCCTGCGGAATATCGACCGGCTAATTATCTCCGGGAAAAGCCTCGCGGAGATCGGTCATGCTTCGTTAAAAGGACTGGCGAAACTGATTCCGCTGCACCGGGGCAGCATCGTCAGGTTTCTCTGGGAGGAAAACCAGGTGGAAGTCTTGGCAGCTTACCGGCAACCGGTCGCGGGGCTGCAAAACGGTTCCATCCTGCCCATTGATCATTTTCCGGTTCCCAAATCCCTTTATTCGGGGAAAATTCAAATTGTGGACGACCTTTCTACCCGTGAGCAGCGGTCACCGGTAGAACAGCAGCTGCTGGATTCCGGAATCCGATCCTACATTAAGGTGCCCATTCTGGTGGGTTCGAATCTGCTGGGAACGCTGCACATTGCGCCGGTGAACTGGCAGGATGTGAAAAAGGAAGATCTGGAATTTTTGCAGGAAGTGGGAAACGTGCTGGGGATGGCGATCCGTCAGCAGCAGTTAATGGAAGAAAACCGCCGCAGCGCCGAAGAACTGGAACGAAAGGTCGAAGAAAAAACGGCCCATTTGCGGAAGATTTTGCGTGCCATGGCTGGCAGGGAAGTCCGGATGGCGGAATTGAAAGATGTGATCCGGCAGCTCCGGCGCCAGCTGCTCGACGCAGGACTGACTCCGGTGGCCGACGACCCTCTGACCACCGAAGAATAACCCGCTGGAACTTTTTCCATCTTCGCATCATTTATATCATTGGATTTGCAAAAGGAAAACAGACAACCTTCTGTTTTTGCTACGGTTACAGAAGCGGATCGTATTTCTTTCACGTTTTCGTAACGCCGGCTTTCTGAATCTATCTTGAGCGGATCAGGTGCACGATAGCGGGTGGAAAAAGGAGGTGAGGGGTATGAGAATCGAGATTCACACGGATGACCANGGGCTGAGGCCGGATGTTGAAAGAGCAGTGGAACGGAAAATTAGCAAGCTGGAACGCCGCCTGCAGCATTATCATCCCGATGCCTGCGAACTCCGCATTACGGTTGACCGTGACCGGAAAAACACCCTCTTCAAATGCACCCTTGATCTGAAAGTTCCCGGAAAAAATCTCGTGGTCCGCAAAGAATCGTTTGATCAGCGCGGATTGGTGGAAGACGCCTTCGACGCCCTCTTTAGGGAATGGGACAAGTATCGTCTGAAGGTGAACAAATCCCTGCGTTCTCGCAAGGTTCTCAAACCGGTACGGCTGGAGGCAGCAACTTCTGAAGTGGAAAATTGGGATGCCCTTTTCCGGGAAATTCTGCTGGAACAGCTGCCAGGACTGTACAGGGTGGCGCGTCACGAGCTCCTGAATTGCCAGATGATGGGGCTCATGGAACCGGGGCAACTTACGCCGGAAGAGATTGTGGATGAAGCCATTCTGGCCACCTACCCCTCTATGGATCCCGATAAAGGCAAGATGGAAATTGCGCGGATGCTTTACCGAAATTTGATCCAGGTGCTGAACCGTTATCTGAAGGAAGCCCGTGAAAAGGCTGGGCGGTTTGTCCCTGTGGAGGAAGAAACCCGGCCGTTGCCCGAAAAAGAAGAGACGGTATTGTTAGGCGAAGAGATTCTTCATTTCTGGGAACCCGATCAGGTAGTAAAGATTGAGGATGAAATTCCCGATCCAGCCGCAGTAAATCCGGCTGAATTGCTTGAGCGGGAGGATCTGCAAAAATTGCTGTACCGGCTCTTGGGTACGCTTCCCGATCAAGAACGGATGGCCTTTTTGCTGGTTGTAATGGAAGGCTTTACGCTGGAAGAAGCCGGAATGATTCTGAACGTTTCTCCGGAGAACGTTGGAGAGCTGGTGGAGAAGGCGACCGGACATCTTATCCGGCAGTTTTCCCGTTCGGGCGTGGAACTGGAAGCAGGGGAGCTGAAAGCGTTCTTCGCTCAACTTAAAGATCTGCCATTTGCGCTTCCGGTAGAAGAAGAGGTGGAATCAATCTTTGCGGAAATCAGGCACACGCCTCTTGGGGCCCAATAATTGCCCATTCTGGCTGGCGGTTTTGGGCCTGCCTGGCCAGGCGATTTCCGGGGCAGGCGGGCCTTTTTGTTATTCACTCAGGAAAAACTTGACCCCCATCCACACCTGGGGGCCGGATATCGATACCTCTTTCCGGTTTCCAGCCTGCCCAATGGTGAATTTCCCCACAATATAACGGGTCTGGGCGAAAAGTGTAACCTGGTTGGCTACCAACCGTTCGATTCCAGCAACCATGTGGAAAATCACTTCATTTACGGAACCGGAGGTCAAATTGACGGTGGGCAATGCATCAGTATCTTCGAGCAGGTAGTTGTAGCGGCTCACCTCCTGAGAAACAAAAACAATTCCGCCACCGCCGCCAGCGTACAGTCCAAAGCGGTTTTCCAGAGGGTCGGACCAGTAATAAAGCACAGACACCAGCACCGGTGTGAGAGAGTAGGCATAGGAGTAGATGATTTCGCTGGAGGACACCATTCCCGAGAGGGTAGCCTCTTTGTGCCATGCAGAAATTTCCGCCTGGAACGTCAGGTGATTGGAAACGCCATACTGAAAAAGGGCGCCAAACTGAACACCGCCGCCCATTTTTTCATCGCCCGAGAGGATCCCATTGCTGTTCCGGACGGTAAGCCGTAGCTCCTCGTTTATTTTGTCAAAACTGGGGACGTAATAGCCGCCAAGAACAGCAATCGCCTTTTTGCCCTGATGTCCCGCAAAAATGCCGCCGGGAAAAAAGACAATGGCACAGAAAAGAAAAGAAGCAATGGCACGCATGTTCTGCTCTCCCTGCGATGGTTTGAATACCCAACCTGTTTGTCTTAAGATAAACATGCCTGGACTGAAATGCAATGCAAGAACGGCGAAGTAGACTGCGGGGTGCCGCCCAGAAACGCGAAATGTGGCAGGGAGATGGTTTGCAGGTGCTCTTTCTACGGGAAAATCCGTTTCAGAAAGTCCTTGAATCTCTTGACAGCGAAAACTATATTGATCTAACCAAAAATTGAGCGGCCGATGATCAATCAATATAAACGTTCTGATGTTTTTCTGTGCCTCAACTCATCCCATGAACACTTCGGAAAGCGCGTTTCCGTTTATCATGTTCTGAAGGCAAAACAGTGTTTTCCCAATGGATGTGTGTATTTTCTCTGGCGCTGTAAAAAGCTGAATAAAGGAGAACGCTGTCCCCGGGGGTATGAGCATGTGGGCCGCAAATGTTTTGGTTGCAAGGAATTTTACGACAAAAAAATGACAAATCACCTTCAGGTAGCCCTTTCCGAAGACGAATGGCAGCGGTTTCAGGCGGATTTGCGCGAATTTGAGGATTGGCTTTCGGAAATCCGCGGCCGGATGCAGTGGATAAGGGGGGTGGTCTCTGCCATCAAGCCTCATTTTCTGTTGAATGGCCGGACGGGTTGCAGGCTGTCCCTGAAAGGATTCATTCTCACATTCAGGCAGTCGTTTATCGGGCAATTGCGGTTTGAGGACTATGCCTATGCACGGGTTACGTACGGCTTTCTTTCCCGATACGGTATTGTGGAAGGCGACGAATTGGAATT
>MTOL01000125.1 GCA_002011685.1 Deferribacteres bacterium JdFR-76 | reverse complement strand
CTCTCCACTTCTTTGCGCAAATTTTTGTTGGTGGCGGCAATAATGCGCGCATTAACGCGAATGGAGCGGTTGCCGCCCACCCTTTCAATGACACCATCTTCGATGACGCGCAGCACCTTTGCCTGCATCATCAGGCTCATATCGCCGATTTCATCCAGAAACAGCGTGCCCCCGTTGGCTCTTTCGAACCGGCCGACCCGGGTAGAGCTGGCTCCGGTAAATGCCCCTTTTTCGTGGCCGAACATTTCGCTCTCAATCAGCGTTTCCGGAATAGCGGAGCAGTTGAGGGCGACAAATGGGCCGGTGGCCCGGTCACTGTTCCAGTGGATGGCCCGGGCTACGAGCTCTTTCCCCGTGCCCGGTTCGCCGGTAATAAGAACCTTGCTGTCAACCTGGGAAGCTCGTTCGATCAGGTTGTACACCTCTTGCATTTTGGGGTGGGTGCCGATCATTTTGTACCGTTCTCGCGCGGCGTGCAGCAGTTTGTTCCGTTCCTGAAGAAGCCGGCGGCTGGAAAGGGCATTCCGGGCAGCGATCAGGATCCTCTGCGCATCGAGCGGTTTTTCAATAAAGTCAAATGCTCCTTTTTTGGTGGCGGCTACAGCCTCCCGGATCCCCGATTGGCCGCTGATCATAATGACGGGAATCTCCGGGTGATCGGCTATGCTTTTCTCCAGAACCTCAAGTCCGTTCATGCGGGGAATGAAAACATCCAAAAAGATCAGGTCGATCTTGATTGCTGGAAATCCGTTCGAGGGCTTCGATGCCGTCCCGGGCCTCGATGCAATGATATCCTTCATGGGCCAGAATATCAACCAGCTCTCTGCGGATATGGGCATCATTGTCCACAACCAGAATGCTGGATTTCGAAGATCCAACAAGTGGCCGGTGTTTCATCATACCATTTCCCTTTTTTAAATACCAGGTTTATGCCACACGGGATTGCCTGGTGACACGATCTGGTCTGTCCTCTTGTGTATGATCGGCTACCGGGAGAAAAACACGGAATACGGTGCCTTTGTTTACTTCGGTTTCAAATTCGATGTATCCGTCGTGGTCGGAGACGATCTTTTTTACTATGACCAGACCGAGACCTGTGCCAGATCGCGAGCCGGTTGCATAGGGCGTAAAGAGCCGGGATTTCAGGTGATCAGGAATTCCGTGCCCGGTATCTCGGACTTCAAGCACCACATATTCCCGTGAAGGTTTGCCATCGTTTTTACTGATTTCTCTAGCAGGAGAGTAGACCCGGATGGTTAATTTTCCCCCCTCTTTCATGGCATTTACGGCATTGCTGACCAGATTTTCGATAACAATCTGAAGCTGTTCGCGGTCCGCCCAGGCAGGGGGAACGTTGTCATCTGCTTCAATTTCCAGCTGGATGTCAGAGGGAAGATCAAAATAGGACTGTTCCTGCAGTTCGCGCAAGAATTGGTGCAGATCCAGCGGTTCAAAAGTCAGTTCTTCGGTATTGATCAGTTTCATAAATCCGCGACTTAACCGGCGGAGGCTCTGGATGCGTTCGATGATGCGATCAACGTATGGATCAAGACGTTCGGCGAGCTGAGGGGCATAGTCCTGATATTCCATCTGGAGCCGCTGTAAAGCCAGCTGGATAGAGGTCAATGGGTTTTTGATGTCGTGGGCAATGCGCTGTGCCATGGCCGCCCAGGCAGAGTGGTTCTGGGTGGTTAACGGTTCGTTTTTGGGATGAAGGGAAATGACCCAGAATGGTCGGCTGTGTTTCGGGTGATGAACCGGTTCGGCAACCATGTGATAGAAGCCGTTGTCCAGGTTAGGTATAACAAGATCGCGCTCGGTGCGCATGGGGTCATTAAAACGAAGTTCAAGAAAAACGTCCGTGAGGTGTGGAAAATGGTTCAGGGTGGTCTTCATATCCGCAGGCAAATGCTGATTTTCCAGGCCCAATAGCTCCCTCGCGGAAGCATTTGCAAAGAGGATCTGTTGCCGGTCGTCCATGATCAACAGGGGATATGGCGAAAGCAACCCCATTTTTTGGCTGAGATTCTTCAAAAACTGGAACCGGTGCCGTGTTGTGACGGTGAGATAGCCCAAACCAACGATAAGCGAAAGTGCCACAAACCAGATAAAAACGTTTCCGTATTTTTGCCAGAAATACATACGATTCGGCAGAAAATCCAGAAGGAACGTATGATTTTGACCTGTATCGGATGTAACCAGAAGAGGAGAACGGTTGGCCATCCGGAAGAACATGACATATTTATAGTTCAACTTGTCCCCCGTCGGAACGAACGGAATGGGAGCAATGGGATTGAGGTTTTTGCCCAGCAGAAACCATTTGTCACCGATAATGCAGGCAATCTCGTATTTGCCATCCTGATTCCAATCTCTAACAATCCACAGGCTTTTTGCATCCATGCCATAGGATTTTTCCGCAACGGTTTGCAAGTTATCGTCAAGAATAGTAATCTTGCGTTTTCCAATGAGAAAGATGAATTCCCATTGCGGATCATTATCCCATTGCAGTGCATGAGATTCAACGGTCTTTGCCGGGAAAATAAAAGGTGCGGCCAAACGTTTTCCCGTTAATGGATCAAATTGCTCCAGATAGGCAGCCGGAGAAATATTGCCCGCTTCCCGCGAAAGACAGATGAGTACAAAATTACCGGGGATTTTAGGTTCTTGTATAAGAATCTGCGCCGTTGTGAAACGGCCTCCCACAATCCGCTGCCATTTCAAGTCTAAATTATGGTCCAGCACGAAAACATAACTGTGAAAATCGTCTGTCCCATTTATTCGGGCCCCGTTACATGGCGAGGCCGTACCGATGTATATCTCTTTTTTACCATCGCCGTCAACATCAGCCAAAATGGGTCTGTTCAGTACAGATGGACCGAATAAGAAACGTTTTTTTTCATGCAGAGTAGCGGCGTCATAGACGAAAAGCCCCCTGGGATACCGCGCGTATGTCTCGGAAAAAGTGATAATCAGTTCGTCCCTTCCATCATCATCCAGATCTGTCATCTGGATGTCTTTTACTATTCCCATCCACTCATAATATCCAGTGCTGTCAGTTCTTGGTTGCCCTTTGTAAAGGAATTTGGCCGGTACAAGCACGTTCCCTTCGTGATCGATAATACGCAGAAAGGCCGAGTCATCTCGGGTAAATGTATGGAGGATCTCTTCCTGACCATCAGAATTCCAATCAAGTGCGGTTACATACGTTATCCTTCCATTGCAGTGAATCTCATCTACCAGCGATGTTGCATTTTTGAAAATGTAAATTGTAGATCGCTTGTCTTGGGGGGCATACTGATATTGAATGTAGTCATCGATGCCATCCCGGTTTAGATCTGAAAAGATCCCGTGACCCTTAAGCTCCAAAACGACTCTTGCCGTATAAGGGAAGGGACCTTTGAGGATGGAACTGGAATTGCATCCTGATAAGAAGATCCACACAGGCAGGAGAAAAAATGACAATAATTGTGTGTCTGGACGGAGCTTCACTGGTTTCATAACTTTCAATTTTTGCCTATTCAGGCGTTCTACTTAAATCATATTAGGCGGAATTTTGCTCAAGTCAAGTTGAAATTTGAAAAAAGGCCAGATTTTTCGTTAAAATGGTCATTCGGGCTATCGAGGTATGCGTCTGGAACCCAAAAGGTCTCTCTTGAGGATAAAAACCTGTGCTTTTTTGAAGTGAACATCTGAAAACATTTTCAGCTGTGGAGTTTGAGGGGGATGTAGACCGAGAATACCAATCCTGTTTTTTTCTCCAGATTTTCTTCGATGTGAATGTCTATGATCTCTGCCAGCGAACGGATGAATTCTCCGAAAGGTTCCTGCGATAAATCGCTTCCCGTTTTTTCCGTTTCTACATCTCCCGATGCCATAAATTCGATTAGGATAAAATCTTCCGGATCCTTAGAACCGGTGAGCGTGGCTTTTTTCAGTTGTCCCATCTCAATATGCAGTTTTCGTACAGCACCGTATGCCGCGGTGCGTAGAAAGACGGAAAAAAGCAAAATCTCCAATACTTCGCGGTCAGAGTTTAGCTGAATGCAGCTTTCATCGAACCGGGGGAGTATGTCTGTGTCCGGGTAAATTTGTTCAAAAACAGCGATGAGGTTTTTCAAAATAGCCGCTGGATCTGTCGTCTCCGGGGTCAACGGACCGTTCCCCAGCAATTTGTTTAGAGATTGAAGGATGCTGTTTTCCAGCTTTTCAAAATAGAGAAGAACGCGGATGGTTGCTCTTCGGGAAAGAGCCCTTCTGTCCATCCGCTTTCTGATCCGGGCAATTTCATCTGCCAGTACCCGGAGTCCGTGAAAAAGTACTCCGGATTGTTTTTCCGCAGGACTCTGCCCCGACCGGATCCAGATGGCCCAGGAGGATTCTTTTGGATCGATGGGTTCAGCAAAAGCAAGTACAGGGTCCGTTCCAAGAGAGTCGATCTGGATCCAGGCCTTTCTTTCGGTAGGGATGCTGTACAGGGTGTTAATGAAGTCCACCAGCTGAGGGGAAAATTGGCGCAGGGCAGTTGATTTGATCCCCGATTGGGTGTCCGGCAGCTGGAATATCCTTCTGGCCGGTCCGTTGGAGTAAGCGATCCGTTTTTTGGAATCAAGGAGCAGAACCGGGTGGGGGAGGATGGAAATAGCCCGTTGAATGGCATATTTGCGCCACCCCATCTGATTGCGGACGCGGCGAATCTGAAATGCGCCACCTGCAAGCAATAGCACCGTCAGGAATATGCCTGTGAGCGGGCCATATTTTTCCAGCAAGTAAACGGAGTTTTTTTCCAGATATGCCAAGTGGCCGATCTTATCTTTATCAAAAAAATAGACGTAGCGCAGGCCATCCGTTCCATGGTGGAGCTGGGCCACCTTTTTCCGAAGGTAACCCTTTACAAATAGATTGCTTTGGGCCAGAATCCGCAGTTGAGGATCAATTAAGTAGGTACCATTTGTCGTACGGACGAAAAGTTCCACAAGTCCGTCATTGGTCAGGTCAGGGGATTCCAGAATCATCCCCGGTGTACTTTCCAGCTCAATACTTTTCGTGATAGTAAAAGTGTGATCCAGAAGATACAGATTTCCGTTTGGTGAAGCGATAACCACCTCCAGCATTGCGTCCCGATCCAGCTGGCCCACATAGAAATCGTTCATCGGATAGGGGAACTTTCGNGCCACGGTCTTATCTTTTCCGGTGAGCGGATCGACCAGCCACATGGATGGAATGCTTCGCGCTGGCATATTCCTTGTGGAGATGGCCAAGATTTCATCTGTTCCATCGGCGTCGATATCACCATAATAGGCATACACATTGCAAAATTTATCCCCAAGTACTCTGACCCATGCAATGGTGCCGTTGTCCTCAACCATCAGCAGATAGGCATGCCAGTCGTTCAGGTTACTGGCCACACTTCCGTTGTTTGGCGAACTTGTAGGCAAAATGAATTCGTCGCGTCCGTCTTTATCCAGATCTGCAATGGTAATCATCCGGCTAAGGGCGGGGCCTATTTCCAGCTTCCAGATGCGCTGCAATGTTTTTCCGTGGAAAAGAAAAATGCCTCTGGGCGAACGTGCATAACCTTCTGAGGGAAAAACAACCAGTTCCGGAGGAGGTTTCCGGTCCACATCCTGATACATTGTGGCGTAAATGTTCCCCTGCCAATCATAAATGACATTTTCTTCCACCCGCGGTTTGCCGGAATAAAGAACCGTATCTTTGAGGACATCCCCGTGTATAGAGATAATCCGGATGCGCATCTGATTGTTCTTGGGATAAAAGGCAGCGATTTCCAAGTCGCCATCGCCATTCCAGTCAAAGAAGTCAACGTAAGTGGGGGCAGCCGGAAGATTTGCCTGATCAATCAATTCGAGCTCCTGATTGTAGAGAATAAGCCGGTTAATCTTATAATGTGGAAACAGAGGGATGCTTACGGCTTCGTCAAAACCATCATTGTTCAGGTCTATAAACTGTAGGGTTGATGGAATTTCGCGCTTTTGAACACGAAAGCGATAGGGGAAAGGGCCTCGATAGGGAGGATTTGTCAAAGGAATCAAAGAACATCCAGTCAAAATCGACAGAAGAATCAATTGGACAACGAAACGGTACACTTGCTACCTCGGGAAAGTCTCTGCCGCCCGATGAATTTCGGCTAAAATTATTCAATAGGGAACTGCAAATCAAGTGAAAAATATTTGTTTGGATATTTTTTCAGCAAACTTTGCTGAAATCCGGTTCAAGGTGCGTTTTCTTACCCGATAAAACCAAGATGGTCATTTGAAGAGGGCCATATTTGAAGCGGCAATAAACGCAAAACTGGGCGGTTATTTTCTTAACCGTTGCCAGTTGAGCGTAAAAATTACGTGGCGGATGGGGGCCAGATCCCGTTCCATTTCCACGTAGTGATAATTGAACAGATTGTTGATGCGCATAAGGAAGCTGCACCGGGAGGTGATTTGGAATTCCACAAAGGCATCCCACACTTTCTGGGATACCCGGAAATCGGATGGGTACACCAGTACCTCTTCAAAGCGGCTCATGTAGCGAAAATCCATCCCGATGGTCCACTTTGCCTGCCGGTACGAAACATGCAGCTGCAGGAGATGCCTTGGTCTGTACGGCAATGTTCGGCTGGGCATGTAGAAGAGGTTGTCCAGGGTAAAAATGGGCTGGATTTCACCAAGGCGGCTGGCATCCAAGTAGGTATAGGCTCCTTGGATACGCACACGCTGGCGGTAAAAGGCCGTCTCGAAAGAAAGCTCCAGGCCACTGATTCGGGCGCGGGCAAGATTGTCCAGCTGGAAGGTCGGCGGAATCAGGGAGGCCATTTTGGGCTCGATCAGGTTCCAGTAGAGGTTGTGGAACAGGGCGGCGTCCACCACGGTCATGGACGAAAGCTGCTGGCGGATGCCAATTTCGTACGACCANGAGGATTCAGCACGCAGATTGAGGTTAGGCGCCACGCGGAATCCTGAAACCACCGTGTTGGTGAAAATTTCGGCGATTGACGCTGCCCGGAACCCTCGTCCCACCGAAAGACGTACTGCGGTGAACGGGGCAGGTTGAACCACCAGGCCCAGTTTAGGGCTCCACTGGTCCTCGGTGAAGAGATCCCATACCCGGTGACGGTCGTAACGCAGGCCGGCAGTTACTTTCAGGATAGGAGCTACTTTCATTTCATCCTGGAAATAAATGGCAAAGTCGCGCATCCACGGGTTGCCGCGTTTGTTCCCGTCCGGACGAAAGATGGATGAGCGGTTTGTATGATACATCCATTCCGCTCCGCCGGTCAGCCAGTGACCTTTTCCTGCCTGATACTGTATCTGAATTTCCTGCTGAAACTTTCCGGTTTTCGAATAATCACTGTTATCGTGAAAATAATTGCGCCAATTGTTGTAATAAAAGGAGGTCCGGGCGATCAGGGCTAGCCGGCTGGTAAGAAGATGTTTGTATGAAAGATGGGCCACAAATTTGCCAGAATGAATGCTGTCACCCAGGTTTTCCGGCGGTACTTCCAGCGGGTGGTTCAGCGCAGGACCTTTCCACTTCACATAATAACCGTGGTCGTCGTAGCTCCAGTTCAGTAGCAGTGCTAGATTGGATTGCGGAGAGGGCCGGGTGTTCATTTTGTAGAAGATATTCCAGCGGGAATATTCGCCGTTCTGGCGGTAACCCGTG
>MTOL01000053.1 GCA_002011685.1 Deferribacteres bacterium JdFR-76 | reverse complement strand
AAGTGCTGAAAGGGACAGACACATCCGGACGGTTCCGCATTTACTTCGGCGGGATGCCGTTCATGGTGTTTAACATGACCCTCCTCATTACCAGCAATCTAACGTATCTGCTGCCGCTTTTGCTTCTGGTACTGATTTCGGTTCTCTATTTTTCGTTTCGGCATTGGGCCGGCGTGGTCTTTCCGCTGCTGGTGGTGGTGGTAACCGATATCTGGATTGCCGGAATCATGTCTTTGCTGGGGCTCAAGTTTGACCTGCTTACCGGAATCGTTCCGGTGATTCTTCTGGCACTGGGCAGTGCAGATGGGATTCACCTGCTGAAGCGCTATTTCGAACGCCGCCAGCTTGGCAACAGTGCGGACGAGGCATCGCGCAAAATTTTCAAGGAGATGGGAACGCCTATTGTGCTGACTACCATCACCACGATGGTGGGGTTCGCTTCCCTGGTTATTTCCGACTTTTCGGTTATCCAGCAGTTTGGCCTGATGACGGCGTTAGGTGTTTTTCTGGCTCTGGTGGTCACACTCACGCTGCTGCCGGCCCTGCTGTCGCTGGGGGTTACGCCCGCCCGAAAACGGGGGAGGGAGGTGGATAGCGGCGGCATTCTGGATGTGCTGGCCGGCTGGGTTTACACTCACCGCCGGACGGTTCTGGTAACAGCTGCCGCGGTTATCGCTCTGGCCTTTACCGGAGCTCCCAGGCTTTTCAAAGATGTGGATTGGACACTTTGCCTGCAAAAAGGCAGTTCTCCTTACCATGCCGAAATGCTGCTCCGCCAGAAATTCGGTGGTTCGCTGCCGGTACAGGTACTCGTTCAGGGGGATGTGAAAGATCCGGCCGTGCTTCACCTGGTGCGCAAGGTGGAGAGGAAGCTCAACACGGTGCCTCTGGTAAACCATGCGGAATCAGTTGCCGGGGTAATTGCCGAGATGAACGGCGTGCTGAACGGCTGGAAAACGGTTCCGGAGGGCCGCCAGGCCGTGGAGAACCTCTGGTTCCTGATCGAGAATGAAGAGTTCCTGAGCCGGATTGTGGGCGAAAACGGTCGAGAGGCGCTGATACAGGCGCGGCTGGCCACCTGGCACACATCTTCACTGGTTCGGGCTGTGGACAGCCTCCAGGCATACCTCCGAAAGCTGCCCAAGCGGATCGCCGTGATAGCCCTTGATTCGCTAAACTGGCGCGAAAAAACCGTGCTGTGGAAACGGCGGGCAGCAGATCTGCGGATCCAGCTTCAGTGGGTGTTAAAAGGGTTCGGGGTTCGGCTTCCCGGAGCGGCCGCGAATCGGGCGGTGGCGGCACTGGAAAATTTCCGTGTTTCGTCAGCCGTTAAAACGGCGGTGCAGAAGAAGGTGCAGGAATATCTGATAAGCCCTGAAGCGGAGGTGGAATTGGACGCCTGGCAGGCCAGAAAAATCGCAACGACTCTGACCCAGGAGGTTAATACGGAACAGAAGAACCTGGTGCACCGCGTTGGCCGGGTGCTGCGCCGGCTTTTGAGCCGTGTTCCTTCGGAGGATCGGGAGGATCTGGCAATTTCGCTGGCCGAAATTGTGCGGAATACCGTGGACAGTGCGCGGGTGGAATTTGCTCTTCAGCGGGTTCTGGCCGAACTTCCGGATACTTTCCGGAATGGCGCCGAGCAGATCGAGGAACTGAAGGGCGTTTTATGGCTGGCGAACCAGCGCTATGTGTTTCTGCCGGCTGAAGAAGCCCAGCGGCTGCTGGGAGATGACCATCCAGCCGTGGTCCGGCAGGTAGAGTGGCGGGCCACACAGGCCGGCATGGCACCGCTGCTGAAGCGGATGGAAGAAGAACTTACCCCCACCCAGATCGAGAGTTTGCTGTTAACCATGGTGTTTATTCTGATTCTGCTAACGCTGATTTTCCGTTCGCCGCTGGGAAGCCTTATTGCCGTGGTTCCGATTTCCATTACTATCCTGGTTAATTTTGCGGTGATGGGCTACCTGCGTATCGGGCTGGATTCGTTTACCGCTATGATCGCTTCCATTGCCATCGGACTGGGCATCGATACAGACATTCATTTCATTTCGCGTCTGCGGGACGAGCTCCGGCAGGATGGCGTTCCTTTGGCTGCGCTGCAGCGCACATTCCGTTCTACCGGAATGTCCATTCTGGTAAACGCTCTGGCCGTGGGATTGGGTTTTCTCGTCCTGCTGGCGGCAGGTGGGCAGCACATCCGCCGGTTTGGAGGCCTGACCGCAATGACCATTCTGCTCAGCGCCCTGTTCACGCTGACGATTTTACCGTCGCTGTTCTTACTGCTGAAACCACGGTTTCTAAGGAACGCGATGGAAGAGGGAAGCAAGAGGAGAGCATCATGACGTTTTTGCTGGAACCGATCGACGAACCGGGGAACAGATCCCGTGCGGTTTTGCTCTTGATCCGGACGAACAGAAGGACCGCCTCGGGTGCATCCAGAAATCCGGCTTTGGGGACGGAAAGGTCCCTTCCTGGTGCGGAGAAATGGCCCGGCCTGCTGAAAGAAATGAATCGGTGGAAAAGGCGGTGGCTTGCAGTGGTCCTGGTGGGTTTGCTGGTTGTGCCGGCAGCTCTAGCGCAAGATGGTGAGGCAGTTCTGGCAAAGATCGATTCCGTGCTGGAAGCGCCCCACGATATGGTAGCCCTGCAAAAAATGACCCTCATCGATGCCAAAGGCAGCGAAAAGGTCCGTACGGTGAAAATTTTTGCCAAAGGTTCCCGCCTGCGGCTGATCCGTTTTCTTGAGCCGGCTGAGGTTCGCGGGGTGGGATTCCTTCGCCTGCCCTCCGACCGGCTGTACCTGTACCTGCCGGCCTTCCGGCGGGTGCGCCGGATTGCTTCCTCCGTGAAGAATGAAAATTTTATGGGAACCGATTTCAGCTACGAAGACATGTCCCAGACCAGCTACCGAAAGGATTATTCCGTTTCCGCTTTCTGGAAGGAAAAAGGGCTTTTGGTGCTGGAGCTGATGCCCAGAAAAGGCCGGGACGTAAGCTATGGAAAACTCGTTCTTTACGCGGATCCTGCGACCTATGTTCTACGGAAAGTGGATTTTTATGACCGGCGGGGAAATGCGGTGAAAATTCTGACCATTGACCGGATTGAGAAAATCGGCCGATACTGGACGCCAAGAAGAATGGAAATGCGTACACTGAAAACAGGACACCGCACATTGCTGGAGCTGGTAGAGGTGAAGTATGATCAGGGGTTAAAAGACCGTTTTTTTACCCAGAGGAATTTAAAAAGGATACGGTAAAATGAGTGGATCCAACGGGTTTGTTTGGACAAAAGCTGCGGTGATTATTTGGGCGGTATTGGCGCTGTGTGCTTCCGACGCTGTGGCTCAGAAACCACAGTTCGGGGGCTATTTGCTGCTGGACAAACGGTTCGTGCGGTCCGGAGAAAAGGTTCGGATCGCAGATTTTTACAACCGCTTGCGGTTGGAGATGTCTGTTGATCCGGGCAGTCAGCTGTCCCTTTTTGCCAGCCTTGAGGCGCGGTTTTATGACTTTTCCCCAACCGGAGAAATCCGTCAGCTCAGCGAACTTTCATTCCAGTATCCCACCGATCTTTCCATCTGGGAAGCTTTTGTGGATGTTCGCGGGTTTCTGTTCAGCAATGTGGACCTGCGGATTGGCAAGCAGCGTATTCCCTGGGGAACGGCGGACGGACTGAACCCAACGGACAATCTGAATCCCGATGATTTTTCCGACCTAGTGGATTTTACCCGGAAGGTCCCGTCCTGGGCCGTCCGGGCGGATATCTACCTTGGAGAGGCGACTCTGACTGGAATTTGGCTGCCCGGAGTACGGCCGGTTTTGCTTCCCCAAGGTCTTCAGGAACTCTTTCAGGTTCCTCTGCAGGAAAAGGGATGGAAGATGCGGCTGAAACTCCCAGAACGCACACCCCAAAATAGCATGATGGGCCTGAAACTCAGCGCCAGACTGGACAGGGTGGACCTGTCGGTCAGTTATTTTCGGGGATACGATGACATACCTGCACCCAGAGGGGTGTACTTTGCTCCAGGGCGGACCGAATATCTTTTCATTCTGCCAAAAATTCAGGTGCTGGGGATCGATTTTGCTACAGAAGCGGGAGGTGCCGGCATTTGGGGAGAAGCCGGTATCTTCTTTCCGGAAGAACTCCGGTTTTTTTACAAAAGCATTGGTGGGTTAAATCAGTCCTATGAAACGATCTACCTTCCGGACGATCCTTACATGAAGTTTACTCTGGGTGGAGATTACACATTTCCACGGGGCTGGTATGTAAATGCTCAGTGGATGCACGGCTTTTTTGTGGAACGCGGCAAAAACGATTTGCACGATTATCTGGTTCTGGCCTTGGAGAAAAATGTGCTCGGTGAAAAGCTGCGCTTAAAATTGGGTGGTGCTGTGGAGAAAGCCGGCGGAGTAAACGGCGAGGCAGTCTACGGCTATGGTTTTTTCCCAGAACTGGTCTACCGCGAAGTGGACAATCTGGAAATAAGTCTGGGCGGTTTTTGGACGGATGGCGATCCGGGTACGCTGTTCAGCGCGTTCCTGGATGTGGACCAAGTGTACGTCCGGGTAAAAGGGACGTTTTAGAAAATAGATTGGGTGAAGTTCTCTGGTGAAACGAACCAAAAACGGGAGAGAGGTTGACCATGAAGGAACATGAAAAACAGCACGAGCATCATCACCAGGGGCATGGGGACGAACACGGCGAGCACAAGCATGCCGGGGATTCTTCTCATGCTTCTCACGGTGGACATGATCATTCCGACCGCGGAGAACNTGGGCAGCACAGTGGGCATGAGCNTCATGCAGAACACGAAAAGGTGACTCATGAGCATGCGGGGCACGCTGACCATGCAGAACATACCGGGCATGACCACGGTGAGCATAAAGGACATCATGACCATCATGCACACATGGTGGCTGATTTCCGGCGGCGGTTCTGGGTATCGCTGATTCTCACCATACCGGTGCTTCTGCTTTCGCCGATGATCCAGAAGGTTCTGGGACTGGGGACGGTTCTGCAGTTTTCCGGATACACCTATTTGCTGTGGGCGTTTTCGTCTGTCGTGTTCTTCTACGGCGGATACCCATTTCTTAAAGGGCTATTAGATGAACTGGGAAAACGCACACCCGGCATGATGACCCTAATTGCCCTGGCGATTTCGGTAGCGTACGTGTACAGCAGCGTGGTGGTCTTTGGTCTGGCCGGTAAGTTTTTCTTCTGGGAACTGGCCACACTGATCGACATTATGCTGCTGGGGCACTGGATTGAGATGAAATCGGTGATGGGCGCATCCCGGGCGCTGGAGGAGCTGGCCAAATTGATGCCGTCGGATGCCCACAAAATTCTGCCGGATGGGAAGGTTGTGGATGTTCCACTGGATCAGCTGCGTTCGGGAGATCGGGTACTGGTTAAACCCGGGGAGAAAGTCCCTGCCGATGGCATGGTGGTAGAGGGTGAAACCTCGGTGGATGAATCGATGCTAACAGGGGAATCCAAACCGGTACACAAAAAGGCAGGTGATCCGGTAATCGGTGGCGCCATCAATGGGGAAGGCTCCATTACCGTAGAAGTACAGAAAACCGGCAAAGATTCGTTTCTGTCCCAGGTGATCGATCTGGTCCGCGAAGCGCAGGAAAGCAAATCCAAAACGCAAGACCTGGCCAACCGTGCAGCGTTTTGGCTAACCATGATTGCCATTGCGGGCGGAGGGCTGACGCTTTTCGTCTGGCTCGCCATTATGAACAAGGATTTTGCTTTTGCCCTGGAGCGGACGGTAACGGTGATGGTCATTACCTGTCCCCATGCCCTGGGACTGGCTGTACCGCTGGTGGTGGCGGTGTCCACGGCAATTTCTGCACGCAATGGTTTGCTTATCCGCAACCGAGCGGCCTTTGAAGCAGCACGGAAAATTCAAGCCATCATTTTTGACAAGACCGGTACCCTCACCGAAGGAAAGTTTGGCGTAACCGATACGATTCTTTTCGATAACAGCCTGGACGAGAAGGAGCTGCTGCGCTATGCAGCTTCGGTGGAGGCCCATTCCGAACATCCCATTGCCCGGGGTATTGTGAATTCCTCAGATGAAACCTGGGAAGTGAAGGAATTCAAAGCAATCCCCGGAAAGGGAGCACAAGGTGTGGTGAATGGCAAACAGGTGATGGTAGTAAGTCCGGGATATCTTCGGGAAAACAACATTTCGGTAGAGGACCGGCGGATTGATGAACTGAATTCCCAGGGCAAAACGGTGGTGTATGTGCTCCTGGATGGCAAGCTGGTTGGCAAGCTGGTTGGGGCCATCGCGTTGGCGGACATTATTCGTCCCGAATCCAAAGAAGCCGTGCAACGTTTGAAGGAGATGGGCATCAAAACTATGATGCTAACGGGAGACAACAGACAGGTAGCCAAGTGGGTAGCTGATGAGCTGGGCCTGGATGATTATTTCGCTGAGGTGTTGCCGCACGAAAAGGCGGCAAAGTTGAAGGAAGTACAGGCCCGCGGACTGACGGTGGCCATGACGGGAGACGGTGTAAACGACGCACCGGCTTTGGCCCAGGCAGATGTGGGGATTGCCATTGGGGCCGGAACGGACGTGGCGGTTGAAACGGCCGACATCATCCTCGTCCGGAGCAATCCGCTGGATGTGTTCGCGATTATTGGGCTGGCGAAGGCCACGTACCGGAAGATGATTCAGAACCTGGCATGGGCCACCGGATACAACGCATTTGCCATTCCGCTGGCAGCCGGCGTGCTTTACAAGTATGGCATTTTGCTGAGTCCCGCAGCCGGCGCCGTGCTGATGTCTCTCAGTACAGTAATCGTAGCCATCAATGCCAGGTTTTTGAAACTGGAGAAATAGGAACAAACAGAGGAGATGGGTATCATGGAACAAACGAAATACGCATTTAGCAAAACCGTAGATCTGGGCTACGAAGAGGCCCTTGAAAAAGTTACCGAGGAGTTGAAAAAAGAGGGTTTCGGCATTCTAACGGAAATTGACGTAAAAGAAACGCTGAAGAAAAAACTGGATGTGGATTTTAAACCGTACAAGATCTTGGGTGCTTGCAATCCGCCGTTTGCCTATAAAGCCCTGCAAGCAGAGGAGCAAATTGGTCTTATGCTTCCCTGCAATGTAATTGTATACGTCAACGATGAGGGTAAAACAGTGGTTGCCGCCATCGATCCCATTGCGTCCATGCAGGCAGTGGACAATCCGGCTCTTGGTGAAGTGGCCGAGACCATCCGCGGAAAGCTGAAGTCGGTTATTGAGAGGTTGTAACGGAAGCGTCTGCTGCAGGTGAAAAACATGGGGGGCCGGAGCGGAGGAGTCCCGGTCCGGCCCAATTTGCATAAAACAGGATAAATCCGGGTTCTTCCGGGCAGGCTTCCGCTGCACCGGGGTTTGAACCGGGATTGTACAACAGGAAAGGACAGATCATGGATCGTCGGAAATTTATGGGCTATGCGCTGGCGGGTGCGGGCATTGGACTCGGCGGCGTAGCGCTGTGGAACCCGCTGAAGTTGGGGCGGTCATTTTCAGCCCGACCCGAAATCAGCCCGGATTTTGAGCCGGATGTTGACATTGACCTTCGCGCTCGCCCGGCAGAAATTCAGATATTTCCGGGGCGCCCGACACGGGTACAGCGCTATTTCGCAAAGGTTCTCCAAGGAAGTCCAGAGGCGGTGCAGGAAATAGAAGGATCGTATCTGGGCCCCATTTTTCGCTTCAAAAAAGGACAAAAAGTACGCATACGATTTACGAGTGAGATCCGCCAGGTTA
>MTOL01000455.1 GCA_002011685.1 Deferribacteres bacterium JdFR-76 | reverse complement strand
ACCCAGACTAACCGGCCCACGTCCTGCAGTGGAGAAACCGCGGCGTTGCCCATGGAAATCTGCGTCAGAGCCATGAGCAGGGTAAAAAATACCAGAACCACCACATCTTTGATGACCGTCACGCCAATGACCCGGTCTGTAAGCGGACCAGCAGATCGAGTTTCAGCAATGACCGCGATGGCAGTTGCCGGCGAATTGGCAATACAGGCCAGAGCAAGAAATAGCAGGATTGCCAATCTTTTTCCGCCGTGAGGTGCTGCAAATGCTTCCGGCCACACGGCGGCAATCAACCAGAAAGCAAACAAAGCTCCCAGAAATACAAGCACGGTTTGCAAGCTTACAATGTAGATGAGACTTTTGCGCTGCTGCCGGAGGGCATGCAGCCGCAGTTCGCCCCCCGCGGTGATAGCAATGATTCCCAGCGCCAGCTCATCAATCAGATGCAGCTGTTCCGTATCCATTGTGGAGAGGTAACGCAGGAGATCCGGTCCCACCAGAATGCCGGCAATAAGGTACCCTGTGATCATCGGCAGACGGTACCTTTGGGCAATCCCCCCCAGAAGAAAGGCAAAAAGGATGATAAACCCCAGCCCCAGCACCGGACCGGGATTCAAATGTTCCGCCTGATTGAGGGTGCCGAAACGGAAAACCGCCGTAACAGCAAGCAGAAACAGGGCCAGAAAATAGCGCATTAGCTCCTCACCCGCTGGATCCAGGTCCGAAGTATCAAGGGAGAGATCATCTGATTTACGACCACCAGCACCACAAAAGTTCCCAGCATGTACGAAGATGCCTCTCCGGGAAACAAGATTGCATACTCCAGGGCAATAGCCAGGGAAAGGCCCGCAATGGAACAAAGCGGCAATCCGCTGGCCTGCGGCGACCGCAGATCTTTCACCACAAGGGTTGCCGTAGCATTCCCCGCAATTTTCCAGAGAAGACGCAAAACATACAGCAAAACCGCCGCCAGAGGAATACCCGGATGCGAAAATTCCACCAGGCTGCCGGCAAAAATCAGAAAAACAATGTAAAACGGTTTCTCCGTAGCGCTCAGCAGGTGAGACAGGTGAGTTTCCTTTGTAGACAGATTTGCCAGAACGGCACCCAACACAAATGCAACAAACAGAGGCGAAAGCCTAAACAGCAGAGCTACTCCCGCCGCATACACAATCACCCCCATCGAAACCAAAATCATTTCATTTTCATCGCGGACGATAAAAAGCATCCAATGGAAGAAAAAGGCACCCACAGTTCCCAACCCTACACTCAGCAGAATCCATCCCAGCTTTCCTGGTGAAATCCCAAGCAATAGTTGCTCCGGATGAACCAGGCCGTACACAATTCCTACAAAGAGAATAGCAAACAGCCCGTCCAGGGAGCTGAGGAACCTCGCCAGAAAAGTGAACCGCATGGGTACCCGGAACTGGCGGGATAGAACCGCCAGCGCGGTGGGAGAGGTCGCGGCAAGAGCACCCAGCCAGATCAGCAGGAATTCTCCGTTCGCGCGGAAACCCAGAAGCCGAAAGCGCTGAAAGAGCCAGATGGATCCAACCATTAGTGCCAGAAACACAACGTTTTCTACCAGCAGAAAAAGGAACATGGCAGGAGGGAACCGCCGCAGATTGCGCAGCGGGAGCTGAATTCCCAGCAGCATTCCCAGCCAGCCGATCCCCACAAAAATAACTGGAGAGAGGCTCTGCAAGATATCGCGGCTCAGTACATTCAGCACCGACGGTCCCAGAAGAAAACCCGCCAGGAGATATTCGCCTCCCATCAGGAAAAAATGCTGCTCCCGTCTGGGAAGCTGAATCCGGGAAAAAATGAGCCGCGATCCGACGTAACCGAAAACAAGAATCAAAACAAACAGTTGTGCTGCCGTCACACCCTCTCCATCCCTGCGCTACAATCCTACCGTTTCACCAGCTCGGCCACCAGCTCAATATGGGCAGTGTGCGGGAACATGTCCACCGGTTGCACCTGCACCAGATCGTACCCTGAGTCCACAAGGAAACGGGCATCACGGGCGAAAGTGGAGGGATTGCACGAGACATAGACAACCCGCTCCGGTTTGAGGGCCAGGATACCTTTAAGCCCATTTGGGTGCACCCCGGCCCGCGGCGGGTCCACAATCACCACATCTGGCTTCGCATAACGTTCTTCATAACGCCAGGCCCGGCGGAACTCCTTGCCGATATCGCCTACCTCGAATGTGCAGTTGTTTACTCCGTTTAGCGCGGCATTGCGCCGGGCGTTAGTTACTGCCGCTTCAACTAATTCAATCCCCACCACCCTCCGGGCGTAGGGCGACACAAAAATGGCAATGCTTCCCGTACCGCAATACAGATCGAACACGGTTTCGGCTCCAGTTAGCCGGGCGAATTCCACTGCCTTCCGGTACAGGTTTTCCGCCTGGAGGCTGTTGGTTTGAAAAAACGAATTGGCACTGATCTCAAACGTAAATTTTCCCAGGGTTTCATGAATGATTCCCGGGCCGTCCAGCACAACCTCCGACTCTCCAAATGCGACGCCCCCCAGCGATTTCGTAGCGTTATTCACCAGCGTGGTATAAGGCAGGCTGTGCAAAGCAGCAAATGCCAAAAACCGCCGGTTGATCTCTGAGTCATGTTCATAGGTTACAAGATTGATCATCCGCTGGCCGGTGTTTTTCCCTTCGCGCAGCACCAGAAAGCGCCAGAAACCGGAACGTGTTCGCGTATTCCATGGAGTTTTGCCGCTTTCCAGGGCAAACGCCTTCACCGCCTGCAAAATCTGGTCGTTTTCTTCAGACTGTAGCCAGCAGGCATCGATGTCCAGCACTTTATCGTAGCGGCCGGGAATATGAAACCCTAGGGCAAAATCCCGCGGTTTGGGCAGCGGGTCCGGCTCGTCGGGTAGAATCCACCTGTGGGCCGAAAAGGAAAATTCCATTTTGTTTCGGTAGCGGAATGCCTGCGGCGAGGCGAGAACGGGATGAATCGGCACCTCGCCGAAACCACCAATGCGCCGCAGGGTTTCAGCAACAATCCGGTGTTTCAGCTGTAGCTGATATTCATAGGCAACATCCTGCCAGACACACCCGCCGCAAAAAGCAAAGTGCGGGCAGGGCGGTTGTAATCGGTGACCGGACCGGGTTTTCCATTCAACAATCTGGGCCCGCAAAAAATCCCGTTTTCTTTGGACAATTCGGGCCTCCACTTCCTCGCCTGGCAGGGCAGCCGGAACAAAAACCACCTGTCCGTCCAGCCGCGCAATCCCTTCCGAACCGAACGTTACATCCTCGATAACAAGATGAACAATATCGCCTTTTCGGGCCATTTTCTCCTTTCCCGCATGCGCACTTCAACCAGCGGTGCAACCAAAATATAGTGAATGGCGGAAGAAAATCAACGGAAAGAAAAGAGGAAGGCACATTTAGAATCCGGCTGGAGAGAAGATTTTTGGAAGGAACTGGCAGACGGGATGTATGGAGCACAACAAAAAACGCAGCGGTATCTGAATGTCACAGGAAGGGAAGATCTCGACCCTTATCCAGGAATCCTCCGGAACGGCATTAGTCACCGCCGTTTTCGTCCAGCAGATCCTCCGCCAGGCCTGGATAGAGCTGGCGGACACAGTCCTCACACAATGCGTGCGTGAATTCTGCACCCGTGTGTTCATGAAAATAGTCTTCTACCTGTCGCCAGTAGCCGTCATCATCGCGGATTTTCTTACAGTTGGCACAGATGGGCAGAAGTCCGCGCAGCCGGTGCAATTCTGTTGTATCCTGAACTGAGAGAACAACATAGGTTTCGCCGTTAGAATGAACAAGCGGATGAGTCAAAATCAGCCACACATATTTGCGGGTTTTGCCGTTTTGCAGCAGTTCCACTTCAACCGTCCGGTGTACCGTTTCGCCGCGGTGAAATGCCACACCTACGGCCCGGCGGATCGGGCAATCCTGGCAATACGGACCCCGCCCACATCCTTCTTCCACATCAAAAGAGTGAATGCAGTGAAGCTCATCTCCAAGTCTGCGCCGGACAGACAGCTGTTTCTGCGCGTCTACCCAGCCCAGAGCTGTACGGTTGGCTGCATGAATAACCACATCATCGTCCACAATAAAAACAGGTATGGGCAGTGCCTCCAGAATTTCTTTCGCCATGGCCTCCAGATGAAGCCCATCCTCCTCCCGTTCCATCGCCATCCTCTCTCTCCTTTTTAACGGATTACCACTATCCGACGGACCACTCGCCTATCCGCCATCTTCAGCACGCAATAGTAGACTCCCGATGTCACCAATTTTCCAGATGCATCTTTTCCATCCCACTTCACCTGGTGAAAACCAGGCTCCATCCGGGACGAAAGAAGCGTCCGTACCTGCTGGCCGAGAAGATTGTAAATCTTCAGCACGATATGGGCCGCTTGGGGCAACTCAAAGCGAATGCGCGTCGTCCGGTATCCCGAACCCAGATGGAACGGATTCGGATAATTCTGCAATAGGCGCAGTTCTTCTGGAAGTTGAATCTTTACCGCCACTGGACCGAATTCCGTTTGCTGCCCGTCTATGCTTGTTTCAATCAGTTTGTAATAATATTGCCTTCCAGCCTGCACATGGCGGTCCAGGAAGGTAAATTCTCCTGCCTTTTCAATGGCTATCGGTTTCGGACTGATGGCTTTGTACGGCCCCTCCGCTGAAAAGGCACGCACCACTGTGAAACCATGTGTATTCCGGAAACTCCGCACCATCCACAACAAACGCACCCCCATCTCTTCCGGATCCCACTCCGCCAGAAAATAGTCCAGCTCTACATTCGTTTTAACGGTCACTATCCATGATTTCTTGAGCGTGTCGGTGCCATCGGTTATGAAGACCACAATTTGAGCGGAGCCGGTAAAATTTAGCGGCGCTGTGTACTCGTACCGGCTAGTTTTGGAAACGTTCTGGCCGTTTAGTGTCCAGTAATACCGGATCGAATCCCCATCCGGATCGATCGCTTTGACGGAAAATTCCAGCTTTTGACCGGTAATCAATGTTGTATCCGCGGGTGGGAAGAAATGCGTTAAGACGGGCGGGCGGTTCACATTTTCCACGACAATGTTTACCGTATCCCGGTCTGTCCCACCCTTTCCATCCCAAACCTGTATCCAGAACGAATAGCTTCCTGCCTGTTCAAAATTTGGCGTCCAGGAGAATTTCCAGTGAGACCGGTCTTGCTGAACCAGCGACGCTCCCGGCGGCAGCGTTCCGTGCGTAAGGTAGAGGGAATCCTGATCCGGATCGTCTGCTGAAATCACAAAGTCCAGCGGTTGCATCTCGGCAATTCGGAAATCCGGGATATCCGCGAGGACGGGAAACCGGTTCACAACGGCGGAAATGCGGAAGAAAAGAACCTGTCCCGGCACATTCTGGGCAACGGCGATGACTTCAACAGTCCCGGGCTGTTCCCCGAGGCGCAGATTACAGCTCACCAGGCCTTTGTCGTTGGTGGTGAGGACGCTATCTCCAGCAAACCGGGCATCGCCGCTGTTGATAATGAATGTTACCTGCTCGCCGGGAACAGGATTGCCATACTGATCCGTGACACGCCCCTGCAAAGGAACAGGGAGTAAATGCCCCACCGTTGCCGTTTGTCCATCCCCCGCAACCAGAACAAACTGCGACGGAGCTCCCGGAAGAATTTCCAGCCGGAATTCTACGGCCTCCTCCGGTTTATCTGCCAGGGTTGCCTTAACGGTAGCAATTCCCGACCGCGTGGCGGTCCGGACCACAACACTGGCCAACCCGCTGGAGTTTGTCTGCACATCCGGTGCTGTTTCAAAAGACACATCCCCGGACTGGATGGAAAAACGGACCGCAGCATCAGGGACGGGATTGCCAAACCGGTCACTCACAAGAACGGTAAGCGGCTGGCTGGTGCTTTCGAGGTGCAATTTCTGTCCATCTCCAGAAGCAACGGAAATCTGCGCAGGAACGTCGGGTCGGCCGTCGGCCAGGAAAGTGACTGGCGATCCCAGCAGGCCGCTTACGGAAGCCTGAATCACATACGCCCGTACTTCTCCGCCCAGCCTGGCGTGGGCCACCGCATATCCACGGTGGTCCGTTTCAACCGGCATTGTTTCCACAAATGAGCCCGTTCCCAGCGTAAACTGAAATTCAACCCCCACTCCTTTTACAGGATTGCCGTTTTGATCCAGAACCTCCACAACCAGCGGTTCCGGAAGAACAGCCCCGACAGTACCCGTCTGGTTGCTACCGGATACATACCGCATCTGATAGGGTGGATTTTCCTCCCCCGTGGCAATGAAGATAACCGGGCTTCCCTGCAAATTGGCGTGGGCTTCTACCGAATTGATGCCCGGTGTTTCGCTGAGGACATAATGAACCGCCGCCAGGCCAAAACTGTCCGTACGCACCGGTTGTTCTTCAACAATCCAGCCGCCGGGGGTTTTCGCCACGAAATTTACCGGATAGTTCGGCACCGGATTATCAAAAGCGTCCGTCACCAGCACCACCAGCGGATTCTGAAGCACCGTTCCCACGTTGCGCCGCTGATCGTTACCGGCAAACAAAACAATCCGCCGTGCTTCATCGGCGACAAAGACCACATCTGGATGGGAATTGAGGACAATGTTGTGGGTCTTGTCCAGAACAGTCAGTGTTTTTGTTCCCGGAGAAATGGATGCCAGGTAACCAATGGCCGTTCCGGTGCTATCGGTGGGCCGCGCCGGTTGCGTGATAAAATTCTTCTGGCCCGTAGCGGAGATTTCCACCCAGCTACCGGGCACGGGATTGCCAAACCGGTCCCTCAGTACCACAGTTATTTGGCTTTGATCCTGACCATTTGCAACAACGGGTGTTGTAACATGCACGGCCGAACTGTCGGGATCCGGCAAATCGGGTTTTGCCGTGGCCACAAAGACGATGGGAGAATTGGTCAGTTCCTGAACGCCATTGCTGGCCCGCACTTCCAGCCGGTTATTCCCCGTTCCAGCCCGGGTACCAAGCCGCCATTGGACAGAAGCATATCCCTGTGCGTCCGAAGGTACGGTGAGAAGCGTATCCTCCTGCGCTCCAAGGATCTGCCCACCGCCTTTCAGGATGCGAAACTGCACATCCTGACCCTGTACGGGATTTCCATGGGCATCCAGAACGCGCACCCGAACCGGCTGGGCAAGCACCTGATTCACCGTGCCTTCTTGGCCATCGCCACTCACCTTTTGTAATATTGCCGCATCGGTGGTTGTAACCGACGCATAAAAATAAAGGGGAGAATTCTGCAGAGGATTGAAACCGTCCGAAGCACTAACCCGGACAACGTGAGTGCTGGCTCCTACCGGGGCTCCAAGTGTCAGGGTCACAGAGGCCCGGCCCAGTACGTTGGTGGATTTCACCACCAGGGTATCGCTTCCATCCAATTTCCCCTCGCCGGAGATGAGGTGAAATTCCACGGGCTGCCCTGCCACCGGCTGGTCCTGACTATCGGTGACCACCACTTCCAGCGGAAGCGGAAGAACTGTTCCGATTTTTCCGATTTGCTGATTGCCCCGAAAAATGGCAATTTTCGCTCCCGGGTACTTTGCAGAAGCACGAAACCATACCGGCGATCCAATAAGCGGCGTATCCCCAACATAGGAGGTGGCTTTTACCACCTGCACATCTTTACCTGCCACCGTACCACAGATCAATACAGCCGATGCCAATCCCTGTGAATCCGTCACCGTCGTAATCACGGTATCCTGGTTGGTTTGAAAACGGCCGTTACCCGAAACAACATGAAAAACCACCGGATGGTTCTTTACAGGCTCGCCTACGACGTTGGTCACTTTTACGACAAACGGACTGGCAAGCGGTTT
>MTOL01000454.1 GCA_002011685.1 Deferribacteres bacterium JdFR-76 | reverse complement strand
GTGGGAGACGTTTATCAGCTTTCTCCGGAAAATCTGGTTCTGCTGAAGCCGGCTACCCTTTACCTGCCGGTTCCGCCCGGTTACGAAGAGGCAGAGCTTCAGGTGGGAATCTGGGACACCGGGTGGCTGCAGTGGAAAGTGCTGGAGGGCAGTGTGCGGGAAGGAAACCGGCTGCGCGTAGAAATTACCCGTTTGGGCCGCTATGCTGTGTTGAAGCAGGCCGAGCCTCTCGGGATCCGAGAAGTTTCCGTGCTACCCAACCCGTTCTCGCCGCTGGTGGGCCCGCTGGAAATCCGCTATGTTGTAAGCTCCAGCCAGACCAGCGCTCCCGAGGTGAGCCTGCATATTTTCAACATGGCGGGGGACCTGGTACGGGAACTGGTGGCCGGCGAACCGCAGCCGCGGGGCGAAAACCGTGTGGAGTGGGACGGCAAAACGGATTACGGCCGGATGGCCCGCAACGGCCGCTACATCTTGCGGATCCGCGTCCGCGACGTGACCGGCACAAAGGAGAAGCTGGTGCCATTTGTACTGATTAAGTGAGGCCAAGGTCGGGGAGAAAAAACGATGCATAGATATTTGCTGGTTGTAGTATTTCTGCTTTTCGGGGAGTTCGCTAGAGTCCATTCCGCCCGTGCGGATATTACGGCCGCTTTTCTGGATATCGGCTACGGAGCCCGGCCCATGGGAATGGGGGGCGCCTTTGTGGCCGTATGCGACGACGCCCAGGCCATATTCTGGAATCCGGCAGGGCTCCGTCTGCTGGAAAATGCCCATCTAACCCTGATGCATACCCGGCAGTTCGGTCTCATTCCCTACACCACGATGGCTTTTGCATTTCCGTACGGAAAACAATCACTGGGGATCGGAGCGATCGCTTCGGGAGATGCATTTCTACATGAAACAAGCCTCCTTGTTTCCTATGCCCGCTCTTTTTCTGTGTCCAAAGGAAGTCTTCACATTGGGCTAAATCTGCAGTACCGTATGGCCACCTTCGGGAACGATGAATCCGGAGGGGAAGAGCGCAGCAGGGGGAGCGCCAGCGGTTATGCAATGGAGCTGGGATTTCTGTGGGAACCATCCGAAAATCTCCGGATTGGCACGTTTCTGCGCAATCTTATCAACAATATGACATACGACAACACAGCCCGTAAGGTAGTGTACAGAGAAAAGGTTCCCTTCCGGTGGACACTGGGCCTAAGCCGTTCTTTTGGTTCGGCCCTTCTTTTTGCCCTGGACTGGGAACCAAGGTTGTACGACGATGTACCCGGGAAACTGCGTTTGGGGGCCGAATTCCGCCCTATGCGGATGATGGTTTTCCGGGGTGGGTTCTGGCAGAACCTTTCGGCTGATATCAACCGGCATTTTGCCCTGGGAGCGGGTCTAAATATTCGCCGGGCCAAAATTCACGCAGCCATCGACTTTGCTTACCTGTTCAGCGATCTGGCCAATTCACAGAGAATCTCACTATCCTTGTTCTACTAATGGGGTGCGCGATGATAGGGCGAAGGCTTTTTGCTATTTTAATGCTGATGGCCCTGAGCGACCAGGTTTTGAGTCAGGATGCCAAAGAGAATGTTCTCCTCCGGTTTGACGGAGGGTTTAGCCGGATGCAGTTCCGGCTGTACGGTCAGCTGCTGCCGCAACACGGTCAGATGCTCCGTTATCCCTCCAGCGATACCTGGGATCTCTGGACCAATCCAGCTAGTTTGATTACGTTCCGCAGTCCATATGTGAGCCTTGGCATTCAGCCGGGCATTGGCATAGATCCAGCCCGCTATACCGACGTATCGGGGCGGATTCGGAGTCGGGTAAACAACAACACAGCCAATTACCGTGTACCGGAAACTGAAATTGTCTACCCAGAGGTGGCCGTCGACGTTGGAGCTCCGGGGGGGCTATACGGTATTCAAGTAGCTTATCCAGTCAAACTGCGCGGGAAGCGGACCACCTTCAGTCTGGAGCTGGGCCAGCCCTTCCAGATGGATGCAGATTTTGCCAACGATGCGCTGGATATTCTGGTACGTACCATCAAATCCCTTGGCGACCGGACACAGACAGTTAATATGCGCGTTTCTGCCGGACTTCAGGGGCGGTTGTGGATCCATTCTACACGCTATTCTCTGGGTCTGGCACGGCTTCTCGGTCCAAATCTGGCAGCTGGCGTAACCTTCGGCCAGATCTGGTTAAGAACGGGACTGCATTTCCGGGCTAAAATTGACGGAGTCATGGAAACAGCAGGGACCGAGTACGCTTTTAACGATCCATACGACCCGCGCATCGACTTCAGTGCTGGAGAAACCAACCGGCTGGATCAAAGGGCTGATGTGGATTTCAGCGGCTCTGGCTGGCACGCGCGCTTTGGGTTCCTCTTCCGGCCCGATAGGGACTGGACGGTTGGATGTACATATGTGCGCCAGCCCGATCTACACATCCGGGGGCACATGGTAATCGAGCAGTACAAAATCCCGGCGCTCAACGTGGATGCCCTGCTGAGCAACAATCCCGATGTTGATCTTGTGGATGCAACCAAACTGGAGCTGGCCAAGCCTTCGCTAACAGCTCCAGTGAATAACAAAACCTCCGACCATATGACTGTCTATCTGCCATCTCGCCTGGAGGTACAGGGATCGTTTCAGAAAGGACGGTTTGCAGCCGTAGTAACAGCGGCGCAATATGTGGGGAAGTTTGGGTTCGCATTTATTGACGATGCATACTATGCTGAACCCGGGATGGATTTTACGCTGAAATTACAGTATGGGATTGTACACATTGCTTTCGGGACCCTGAACGGTCAGCTTGTAGAGGTTGAAAACGGAAAGGAACGTTCCAGAAAACCCTTCCGGCTGCCGCATTTTGAATTTCGGGTCTCGTCATTTTTGTTGTACCGTTATCATGTGGACTCCTTTTTATTTATGGCTCCATTCCCTGGGGTCGGTTTGCGCGTTGGAGTTTTCCTCTAAGTTATAGAATTGGACGGTTTGTGCCTTTGTAATCGGTGAATTGTCCCCTTGTTTTGGGAAAGTCAGCACAGATGGCCTTGAACTTCTGACGGCTACCGTTTTTGCTTTCCTGGTTGGCGAAGGCAAGCATTTTTTCCTCCCGGAAGGTGGCGCTATTGCGGGAATATTTTTTACGGCAAGTTTGTTGGATTTTTTGAGGATCGGAGACGACCTTCTTGGAAAGAACTGTCTGGTGCACAGAAGATGTAACGTTTTGGGTGGCAGTGTATCTAAAAAAAAGAATCCAGAAAAAAGGAGGCATGCGGTATGCGAAAAACGTTTTCGTTGATGGTTCTGATGCTGGGGGTGGCAGCTTTTGCAGTGGCGTGCGGAAATTCAGAAAAAAAAGCAGCGGCCCAGGTTCAGGGCACATCCCAACAGGTTCCGCAAGTAACGAGCAAGGTTTCGGATGACCGCTATCCGCTGGCACCGGATTTTGAACTGAAGGATCTGGAAGGGAAAACGGTCCGCCTGAGCGACTATAGAGGTAAAATGGTAATTCTGAATTTTTGGGCAACCTGGTGTCCACCCTGCCGGATGGAAATTCCCAGCTTTATCCGGCTGTATGATGAATTTAAGGATAAAGGCCTTGTCATCATCGGAGTTTCTCTGGACAGAGAAGGGAAAGAAGTGGTTCAAAAGTTTGCAGCCAATTACAAAATCAATTACCCGGTGGTAATGGGGGATATGAATGTAGTGGCGGCGTACGGCGGGATTTCCGCTATTCCTACTACCTTCATTATCAACAAGAATGGCAGGGTGGTGAACCGGTTTGTGGGGTTACGGGAAGAATCGGTATTTCGCAGTGAAATTCGGAAGTGGCTGCTGGGATCGTAAAATATGCGCCATCAGCAGTGGAAGTGGACACGGTTTTTGCTGGTGATTTTTGCGGGCGCTCTGCTCGGCTATGCATATTACACGTTTTACGGATGCCGGCAGGCCTGCCCGCTGAGCAGCAGCCCTTATGTAACCACCGGTCTCGGGATATTGCTGGCTGGACTGCTCGGGTATGATTTTCTTTTGAAAAAGAATGGCAAGCAAGAAAAGTGAATGAACAGGAGGAGAAGATGGGCAAAGTAGCTCATGTGAATGAAAGCAATTTTGATCAGGAAGTGCTTCAGCATCCGGGGGTTGTACTGGTCGATTTCTGGGCTCCCTGGTGTGGGCCCTGCCTGATGATTGCTCCGGTCATCGATGAGATTGCCGAAGAGTACGACGGGACTCTCAAGGTCGTAAAGCTGAATACCGATGAGAGCCCATCGGTGGCGGCCCGGTACGGCATCCGCGGGATCCCAACGCTGGGGATCTTCAAAGGGGGCGAGATGGTGGATGCCATTGTTGGGGCTGTCCCGAAACGGATGATCACCGATAAACTCAAACTTTACCTGGAAGGCAACTGATTGCATCCGTATTTCCGAGGCTGGCAGGCAGGCGTAGGTCCGAAAAAAGGATCTGCGCCTTTTCTTTTTAAAAAAACCGAAGTTTTTTCCTGACATGCACGGGCAAAGAAAGCAGATTTTTATCGTATTTTTCGGATATCCTGATTATATTTTGCAGCGGATGCTGGACATGGAACCCGTTGCACAANGGATTTGTTGGTGGACGAATGGTAGCCAAGGGCGAGAATCTGGTTTCGCGGTTAAAGCAGAAGGACCCGGATGCGTTTGCAGAACTGGTGGACCGGTACGGGGATCGGGTGTACAATCTGGCGCTCAAGATTCTGCATAATCCCGTGGATGCAGAGGATGTTTTTCAGGAAACGTTTACGGCTGTTTTTGAGAAGATCGATGGTTTCAACGAGCAGGCCGATCTGTTTACGTGGATTTACCGTATTGCAACCAATTTTGCCCTGATGAAGCTGCGCCGTAGCAGGCGGGAGGTGGTGACCGAGGAAGATCTGGAATCGGTGGACCAGGCCGGTGAGTTTCCGGTACACACCCCTGGGGTTTACCCTGATCAGGTAGTCCTGGATGAGGAATTGCGCCGGGAACTTTTTAAAGCACTGGACCGGATTCCGGAAATTTACCGAACGGTTTTCATCCTGAGGGATCTGGAGAACCTCTCCACTGCCGAGACGGCTGCAGTGCTAAATATAACGGAGTCCAACGTGAAAGTCCGCCTGCGGAGAGCACGCCTGTTTCTGCGCGATGAGTTGTGCCGCTATTTCGAACGTTGCGAGGAGGATGGAAATGGCAAGAAGTAGCCACGAAGAGAGCTTTGCTTTCTTCTGCCGGTATCTGGAAGAGGATCTGGATACGCCGCTGTGCAAAGAGCTTCAGCAGCATTTGCAGGAGTGCCCGGAGTGCCGCCACAATCTTCTCACGGTTCGCAAGACCATCGAGCTATATCGCAAGGCCCAGCCGCAGGCATCCCTTTCTCCGGAAGCCAAAAAACGGTTGCTGGAAAAGGTGTTCGGGAAAAAACTTTCAGGACGGATTTAGGGTGCGGTGTAGCTTTTTAACGTTTTTGTAGATTTCGTCGTAATCCTCCAGAGGGCCTTCCAGCTCTTTCTTTTTGTCCCGTTTTTTATGAAGGGCCATTGCTGTTTCCAGGTGGTGGAGTGCTTCCTCTTTCCGGCCCAGTTCTACAAGAGCCCTGGCAATAAGATAGTGGCATTCTACCAGATAGCCGTAACTTTTGTGGGGGTAATCTTCCAGAACCTTCAGCAGTTTGCGGGCAATGGCCAGCATTTCTTCCCAGCGGCTCAGTTTTTCGAGGATCCGCACGCGCATGTACAGCGCGGACGGATCGCTAGGAAAAAGGGCATAAAGGGTATCGTTGATGGCCAGCGCGCTATCGTACATCTCTTCGTTGTAGTAAACAGCACAAAGGGCAAAGAGGGTTTCGATCTTTACGTAACGTCCCTTTTGGATGGCCAGCTTCAGTTCTTCAATGCCCTGCTGGCGTTTGTCCTGCACGATGGGCAGAAACCGGAGAATCCCGGCCATGGCGCTGCGCCAGTAGTGATAGAGTCCGAGACCATAATAGGCGTCATAAAGATCCGGACGCAGGGCCAGGGATTTTTGCAGGTTCCGGAGTCCCTTATACCCATCGATAAATACCTGAATCCACTGCCGCTTGCGTACGCGGTGTAACCCGCGAAAACCGTAGGCGCCGCCCAGGTAGAAATGGGCAATGGCATCGCCTCGGTTTTTCCGCAAATATTCTTCGCCTTTTTTGATGGCCAGATCGATGGCCTTTTCGTACTCGTCCTCAAACACGGTGATGCGGTAGTTCTGGTTGATCAGATCATAAATGGCCGCCACGTAAAAGTAACCCATGGGATGGTCCGGGTGCAGATCAATCAGTTTTTTGAATACCGCAATTGCAGAATCGTAGCGGAGGCTATGAACTTCTTTCATGCCCAGGGCGATGAGGGAATCCGTTTCTTCGGTGTAGGAAAAATACTGAGCCCGGGTGGGGGAATAGATTCCCTGAAGAAGAAAAACAACCGTGGTAAGAAAAAGCATTAACAAGCGGAATGGCGGTGGCCCGGCCGTATGTGAATGGCGGTTCTGACAGCGGCTGTGCGTCATAGTAAAGTCCGTTTCCGTCTGGTTTGAATACCTGCCGGCCTTTTCTTGTGAATCGGGTGCCGGTCCAGATTCGCCTACATTCTACCAAAGATTTTCAACAAGATCAAGCTCAAATCTGGAAAATATGTGATGATCACCAGGCTGAACAGAAGAATAGCCAGGAAAGGGAGGGCCGCTACGTACAGGCGGACGATTGGTTTTTGAAAGCGAAAACTGGCGATAAACAGGTTCATGCCAACCGGGGGGGTACTGTAACCGATGCCCAGGTTGGCCAGAAAGATGACGCCCAGGTGAANGGGGTCTACACCGAAGTTCAGGGCAACGGGGACNATGAGCGGAACCACTACAATAATGGCGGAAAAGATGTCGATCATGCAGCCCACCACCAGCAGGAATAGATTGAGCATAACGAGAAACAGAAATTTGCTGTGCACATATTTCTGCATGAACTGGAGGATTTTCATCGGAATCTGGGCATCGATAAGGTAATTGGTGAGACCCAGTGCTGTACCCAGGATGATCAGAATGCCGCCCACCAGCAACATGCTTTCGCGCATGATCCGGGGAATGTCCCGGAAAAGGTGCAGATCCCGGTAAATAAACACTTCCACCACAAGGGCGTAAACGGCGGTGATGGCGGCTGCTTCGGTGACAGTGAAAAGTCCGGCGTAGATGCCGATGACNATCAGAAAAGGAAGGGGGATTTCCCACAGTGTTTCCCTGACAGCTCGGACCACGTTGGCCCAGCGGAACGGAGTGGTTGGAGTTTGCATGTGCCGTCCAACGTAGGTGCTGTAGAAGATGAGCAGGACGACCATGAGCAATCCGGGCAGAAACCCGGCGATGAAAAGTTTGTCGATGCTGATTTGAGCTACCATGCCGTAAAGAATGATGGGCAAACTGGGGGGGAAGAGCAGACCAAGGTTCCCAGATGCGGTGAGCAGCCCCAGCGAGAATTTTTCCGGATATTCCTCCGCCATAAGGGATGGGAGCAACAGTCCACCCAAGGCAATAATGGTGACGCCGCTGGCGCCGGTGAAAGCGGTGAAAATGGCACAGGAGACCAGCGCCACTACCGCCATGCCTCCGGGCATCCAGCCGAACAGTGCCCGCGAAAAGTTGACCAGCCGTTTGGGCGCATTGCTTTCCGACAGGATGTAACCCGCAAAGGTGAACAGGGGGATGGCCAGGAGTGCCGGCGCATTGGCCAGGCGGTACATTTCGATAATAATGGCGGAGCTGTCGATCTGCTGCTGGTGGAAACTGTAAAGAGCAATGGCGCCGATGATGATGAAGAGCGG
>MTOL01000372.1 GCA_002011685.1 Deferribacteres bacterium JdFR-76 | reverse complement strand
AGAAATCATCCACCTTTCCATCCCCCTTTCATCAGAATTCATATGTCCGCCGCTTCAGTGCCTGTTCGATAATGAAGTAAAAACTTTCCCGGATGCCAGCCAGTATCCGGTAGAATCATACCGGAAATTTTTTGAACAAGAAGGCATCAACAGCCTGTTTTTTGTTCCTCTTCCGGGCAGACAGCGCCCGGCAGGTGTTATTTGCGTAACGCGGAAGTCCCGCATTCCGTTCGATGAGGACGACATCCGAACTCTGCGCTATGTGGCGGAGCTGCTTCGTACCGCTCTGGAAAATGCCTCGCTCTACGGTCAGCTTCGGGAGAACTTTAACAAACTGAGCCGCCTCCAGGAACTCAGCAAACAGATTAACGCCACCGCACGCCAGAGCCGCATTCTTTCCCTTCTAACCCAAGCTATTGTGGAAGTTTTGGGATTTCAGGCAGCATGGGTCGTCCAGTGGGATGGGAAATCGGAAAAGGTTCGGCCCATTGCCCAGTATGGCCTTCAGGCCACCCACTGGAAACAAATTCAAGCGGCCTTCGCCAAAAAAGATAACCGGTTGCAGGAGCTAAAAAAAGCGGTTCATACAGGCAGTTCAGCTGGTTGCGCAGAAGCGGGCCAATTTCTGCCAAAATTGTTTGGCGAGAAAGGGGCGGAATGCAGGATATTCCCGGTGAAATCCGGCAGATCTCTCAAAGCTCTCCTCTTTGTAGCGGACCGGAACGGTGAGCGGTTTAATCCTTCTCTGGTATCTATGATTCATTCCTTTGTGGCCCACGTGGGTACAGGCCTCCACACATCTGAGCTGTTCCATCAGGTTAAGAAGCACTCAAAAGAAATTCAGCATAAAAACCGGGAACTGGAAGCTTTCGTTTACACGGTGTCCCACGACCTGAAAGCGCCAGTCATATCCATGAATGGTTTTGCCCAGCTTTTGCTGGACATGCACGGTGAAAAGTTCAAGGGAGAGCCGCGTTTTTACCTCACGCGCATTCTCGAAAATGCCCGCCAGATGGAACGCCTTATCGACGATCTTCTGGACCTTTCACGCATCGGGCGTGTGATAGGCCAGATTGAAGAATTTCCTGCAGAAGAGGCCATTCAGGAAGCGGTGGATTCCCTCTATCTTGAAGAAGAAGTCCGTCCGGCCAGGATTCTTGTTCCCCGAAATCTGCCACGAATCCGTGGGGATCGCGGCAGGATTGTTCAAGTGTTTCGGAACCTGATTCACAACGCCGTAAAAGCCCTACCCAGCAAACAAAAAGGTAAAATCGAAATCCTCTATGAATCCAGACCGGCTTTTCATCAGTTTGGGGTCCGGGACAACGGGATCGGAATCCCAAAACAACATCATGGCAAGATTTTTCAGCTGTTCTACCGCATAACGGGACAAAACTGTCCTGGTACGGGGGTCGGACTGACGATCGCCAAGCGGATCGTCGAACACCACGGGGGGAAAATATGGGTAGAATCCGAATCCGGGAAGGGAGCGACATTCTATTTCACCATTCCAAAATGAAAGGAGAAAGAGGCGATGAAAAAACACTACCATATTTTCCTCGTGGAGGACAACCCCGACCACGCAATTTTGATCCGAGAAATCCTGTTGCAGATTCCCAATGTGCACCAGGTTACGCTCGCCAGAGACGGGCAGGAGGCCCTCCAGTACCTTTCTAAAGCCCGCAAGGTCCCGGATATGATGCTCCTGGACCTCAAACTGCCACGCATTGATGGATTCGAGCTTCTGAAAATCTTGAAAAGCGAACCGAGATGGGCAGATTTGCCGGTGGTCGCTATCAGCACGTCGGACATAAAAAGAGATATGCAGACAGCACTCGCTCTTGGGGCCGAAGAATATATTGTAAAACCCACAAACTTTCAGGAATTGTACGATCGGATTGCAACTATTGTAAACCGGTTAGCCGAAAAAGTTAGCAAATAAGAAACTTGCCGTGGAAGATGGCTAACCAGATTGTTCACATTCGTAACATTGCAAAAGGGGGAACGGGAATCCTGTTCATTTCGAACTGCCAATAAAAAAGAGGGGGAAAGGAACCCATGCCCCGAATTGCCCATTCTGTGTTTCTAATTCTAACCCGGACAACAAGAAAAAGGCGCTACCGGCGTTCGGTCTGTGTAACTTCACCTCCCTATACCGTCCCTTACAGCGCCATCCGCAGCAGCAGGCCAAAGAAAAGGGCAAATGAAATATTGAGTAGCGTTCCCAGAAGGTAGTACGACGGCCGTTCCCGGATCTTTTCGGTGCGTACCAGCTCTTTGGCAGCGAAGAGGATGCCGATGCCGGTAAATTCTCCAAAATAGACAAAAGTAACCACAATAAAATACTCGCACAGGCCAATCCACAGGCCGATATCGCGGAAATCCAGCCCCAGCTTCATCCCGTCGCGCAGGGAAGGATCCACAAGCACCAGAATCCGCCGCAGCAGAAGGCTGGTTGCCACGAATCCCCCACAATAAATAACCAGGATTGCACCGGTATTCCAAACAGGATTCACGTCTTCTGATCCCTTTCCCCTTTGATCCTTTTGTCCAGCTCAAGCAGCAGCAGGCCGATGGCTTCTTCCGCCCCTTTCAGCACACGCCAGCGGATGCTTTTCAGCGTTGCCGAGATTTGCTGCTGCGTCCGGTTCAGCCGATGTGCCACCTGCTGCTGATTTCCCAGAATAAGGTAAAGATCATACACCCGGCGCTGAAGCGGCGTCAATTTCTCCCGCTCCAGAAAATAGAGATTGACCAGAGCATTTAACGCCTCATCGATAACTCCACCATCTGAGAATATTCGCCAGAACAGCTGCAATTTTTTGAGCTGCAGCATGATCTCATTGGCACGGTAAAAACCCGGCCCATCCATGATGCTGCTGCGGCGGGAATTCAGCCCTGCCGTTATATCCCCCCAAGCCACGGCACAGCGTACGCCTTCCGGTTGCAAAACCTCCTGAATATCCCGATAAATGGAAAACAGAGGTGCAGCGGAGTTCAGTACGCCCGCAATCTCATCCCCCTTTGTAATTTCAAAAACGCCAGCGAGATGAGAAGAATATTTTTCATTGCAAATCCGGGAAGCCTCCTCCATGCGCCGGGTCAGAGACTCGCGGTCTGCCACAGCCGACGAACGGATCACATCGAAAAGAACCACAAAACACTTCATTACAGTTTTACCGGATTGTATTTTTCAATTACAATAGAATATTACTGTATTCCCGGTTAAATATTACAATTTCGGCGCATTGTATTCCGGCAATACAATATAGCAATATTGTAGACCTTTTCAAACCTTTTTTTGCGCTGCCCTCCCATGATTTCGCCCCTACTCCCCCTCCCGGCAGCAATGCTTTCTTCTGGCAAGAAACCAAACCCATTTTTCTCCGATGGCACGTTCCCCGGTGCCGTGTGCCACAGCCCACCGCGAATTTTTCCCCGGCCCGCTGCCGGCAGGCATTTTCTGCCCTATGTAAACAATCGCCGGCTCCCACCCCTGTACCTTTTGACGACGTGGAAGCACAGTCTTTTGCCGCCTTCCCCCTGCCGGGCCGATCCGGGCTCCGACTCCGGCCGCATCCGCTTTTTTTCCGGACGCAAATACTCTGGTTTACCTTGCCGGGCCGGTTTCCTGCTACCGGCAAAATGCCGGGATCATTCTCCAGTTACTGCTCCTTCTCCTCCTCAAATGCCATGTTGCGCACCATTTTTTCCACATCCCAGGGTGGCGGATCTCCGCCCAGATACTTGTGAAACCAGTCCAGATGGGCGTTATAATACAGCGGCATCGAACGGACCCAGCTGGGCCAGTGGCCATCATGCTTGAACACGATGAGCCGGGAAGGCACTCCCATCTTCTGCAGCGCGGTGAAAAACTGCAAGCTCTGGGTGTACGGGACACGGTAATCTTTTTCCCCGGTAATCACCAGACACGGCGTCTTGAAATTCTTCACAAAATTGGAGGGTGACCACTTTTCGTAAAGATCTGACGTCCAGGGTGTGCCGCCGAGATCCCATTCCGGAAACCAGAGTTCTTCCGTGGCCCCGTACATGGACCGGAGATCGTACACTCCCATCATCGCAGCAATGGCCTTAAACCGGTCGGTATGTCCTTCAATCCACATCATCATGTAGCCGCCGTAAGACCAGCCCATGGCGCCCATACGGTTTTCGTCCACATACGGCAATCTGGCAAGAGAATCTGCCACGGCCATAATGTCTTCGTACACCTTCCCACCCCAGTCCTTGGAAATCTCCGCCGTAATTTCCTGCCCGTAGCCCACAGAACCGTGCGGATTTGGAAACGCCACGATATACCCGGCCCCGGGGTACACCTGCCAGTCCCCGCGAAAAGCATCTGCCCACATGGATTGTGGTCCGCCGTGCACGTTGAGAATCAATGGGTATTTTTTGGTGGGATCAAAATTGTGCGGTTTCACCAGAAAGGTGTGGACACGGATGCCCGTGGGACTGGGAATCCACATCTCTTCTGCTGGCCGGATGTCCACCGTGTCTTCAATGGCTTTGTTGAAAAATGTCAGCCGCTTCAGGTTCTTTCCTTTTGTGCTGGCCCGCCAGATTTCCCGCGGCTCGCCCACCGACCGCCTGGCCACAGCTACCCATTTTCCATCCGGGGACAGATCAAACATGTCTATGGTTTTCACGTCCAGAACCTGCTGGATCTTTCCGGAGCGCACGTTCACACGGTATAGCGGTATATGCCCCTTCACCTGTGCCGTGAAATAGATGAACCGCGAGTCCGGTGACCATTCAATCTCTTCCACCCAGTAATCAAACGCCTCTGTGAGGGTCCGTTTTGTTCCGGTTTGACGGTCGTAGATCACCAGGCGGAACCGGTCGGATTCATATCCGGGAATCGTTTGCATCCGGTAGGCGATATACCGGCCGTCGGGAGAATAGACCGGATCGGCATCGTACGCCTCGTTTTCATCGGTAATGTTCCGCACTTCCCTGGTATCCAGCGAAAGCAGAAACAGGTCCTTATTGGTGGAAACCGCCTGATCCCTATCGTGATTGGAAACAAAGCAGAGTTCCTTGCCGTCCGGAGAGAAAACAAAACCCGGGCCTCCGCCAAGTGCAAACGGCGGGCTGTCAAATTTGCCCGGTGTTACATCCTCGATTTCTCCCGACTCCACGTCGAGAAGCAGAATATGGGTGTAACGGCCGTCGCGCCATTCCGTCCAGTGACGGTAAAGCAACTCATCGGCCAGATGAGCCTGAATGGGCCCATTTTCCATGGCATCCAGAATCTTTTTGTTGCAGGCATCATCGGCCCCACATTCCGGAAATACCCGGGAGGCAAAGGCAATTTTCTTCCCATCCGGAGACCACACCGGTTCACTGACGCCGGTAGAAATCCGTGTCAGCTGCCGCGGTTCGCCTCCAAACGCCGGCAGCATCCAGAGCTGGGCTCCGTCCTTCCGGGTGGAAATAAAGAGGATCTCTTTTCCGTCCGGTGACCACCGCGGTGAATAATCGGCCGCGGGATGGTTGGTCATCTGCCGCACTTCGCTTCCATCACTGCGCATCACGTAGATTTCTGAATTGCTCTCCCCTTCTTCCAGTTTGTAGCTGGTCACCACAAATGCAATCCACGCACCATCCGGCGAAATCTGCGGGTCACTCACAGATTTGATGTTGTACAGATCTCGGATGGTGAATGGCTTTTTACCGGCCCAGCTGGTGGCCACAACAGCCAAACAAACAGCTGCTACTATCATCCAGCGTCTTCGCATGATCCTTCCCTCCATTCACTCAACAATTGCTCAATGAACGCAAAAAATCGGGAAATGCTTTCGCGGGTCCGTGCCGGCATTTCAAGAGGCTGTGCATTTTTGGCTGCCTGCACATCTTTCTTCAAATCCAACCTCTTTTGATCCACAATGTGGCAAACCTTCTTTTCCAGGAGGCGTTGCGCCAGATAAATCTGTTCTGTCTGGCCGGGAGTGGGTACTAGCACAGCCCGTTTCCGCAGCTCTCCCAGTTCCATCAGCGTTGAGTAGCCCGGCCGCGACACCACCACCTCCGCAGCGTTGAACAGTCGCTGGCGTACCTCTCTGGAAACATGCGGGTAAATTACGGTTCCATCTTCCAGCTTCTGTATCCCCCGGGCTTCACTTCGTCCCAGAAGCACCGCCTTCCTTCCCGGAACACCGGCAATCTGACCGAGAATTAGTTCCTCAAAAATACTGCGCTGGGGTTCCGGCCCCGAAATAGAAACCAGCACATCCAAGGAGTCGGGAACTTCCTCAGCCTGCAGGCTGGACAGCGGGCCAATAAACCGGTACCGCTGCGCATCCGGCGCCGGAACTTCGCTGAGCAGGCCACTCAGCCAGCCCCATTTCCCACCATCCTCTATCCTGTCCGGCACAAGAACGGCATTGTACTTCCGGTGAAAAAACAGGTTAAACTTGCCCACAGCCTTCCGCAAGCCAGCGGCCCAGCCGGGAACGGCAAAAAAAATCTGGTGGCTGAGAAAAACCGATGGGATTTGCCGGTGGTACATCCCATAGCAGTGGTCACTCACAATAAGATCCGGTTTGATTTCTTCGGCCACTTTCCCGATGAACCGCCGTTCCTCAGCGATGGCCCGCAACGCACCGGGTACCTGCGCCAGCAAAACAGGAACAAGCCAGCCGTTCCGGCTGTATCGGAATCCATAATCGGGTGTGTGGACAAACACACATCCGGGAAGTTCTCTCTGCAAAAATGCCAGGGCCCGTCCGCTACTGCCGACGATGACCTCCCACCCGCCGCGCATAAACTGCTGGAGCAGAGGCAGGCTCCTTGAGGCATGACCCAGGCCCATATTCAGCACGGCGTAAAAGACCCGCGGCCGGCGCGAAAACGGCTCTCCGGAACCCATCCTCCATTCCCGCTAATCCAGTTTGCGCAGCTTCTCAATATCCTCCAGCCTGCCAATCACAAGAAGAATATCGCTATCCTTGATCACGTAGTCGGCAGTGGGTACAACCACCAGGTTTTCCGGCACCATCTCTTTGATGGCGATCACATGTACCCCGTAACGGTTGCGGATATCAAGCTCCCGCAGCGATTTCCGCAGAAACGAAGAAGGCGGAGCCAGCTGAACGATGCTGTAATCTGGACCCAGCCGTAGCGAATCGAGGATGTTGGGATTGGCGAGAGACTCCACTACTTTGGATGCCACATCCCGTTCCGGGAAAATGACCTCCGTGGCGCCGATCATATTCAAAATCTTGCCATGATCTTCGGTGATGGCTTTCACGATGATCTGCTTGGCCTTTAGCTCCCGCAAATAAAGGGTAATCAGGATGCTGGCGTCGATCTGATCCCCAACGCTGACAATTACCGCATCCATATCCTGAAGTCCAAGGCGTTGCAAAACCTCTTTGTTGGTAGCATCTGCAATGACTGCCTTTTCCACAAACGGCTTAATCTGCTCCACCATGGCTTCGTCACGGTCGATTGCCAGAACCTCAAAGCCGTGTTCCGCCAGGTAGCGGGATACATAATAGCCAAAACTTCCAAGACCGATGACAGCAAAGCTGGGCATTTTCCTTCACCTCACTTTAGGGTTTCACCCGACCAGCACATGATCTTCGGCGTAGCGGTAGGGTAGCCGCCGTTCACCGCCTCCGGTAACCGCCAGAGCAACGGTAAGCGGCCCCAGCCGCCCGATATACATCAGCGCAATAATGAGCAAACGCCCCACCGTGGTGAGGTGCGGCGTTACGCCCGTGCTTAACCCTACTGTACCGAAGGCAGAAACCGCCTCAAACAAGATTTCCAAGTAAGCCCCGCGGGTCTGTTCGTGGGCCTGCCCGTGCAGCTCGCTGACCAGCAGCAGCATGGTAAAGAGCCCGATGATGACCACAGAAAAGAACACGATCACAATGGCGCGGGAAACTACATCCTGAGAAATCCGTCGGTTCATGTAATTCACATCTTCCTGGTTCCGGAACCGGGCGGCAATCAT
>MTOL01000376.1 GCA_002011685.1 Deferribacteres bacterium JdFR-76 | reverse complement strand
CTGTACCTTTACGATGAGCTGGCGTATTACCACGAGGATTTCCGCCGACGTTTCTACCTTTTAACCCAGCAGGGATCCACCGCCGAGGCGGCCGATTATGCCCAGATTCATTTCAAAAGGATGGACGAAGAACATGCCGAAGAAGCGCGGCGATTGCTGGACCGGATTACGTTCGATCCGCGCGGAGTAGCTCCCGAACTCAGTGTCCACTTTGATATGGCCCAGTTTCTGGCGTCGGACGGGAAAGGGCGGATCGAATTCTATTTTGGTATTCCACGTCAGGATCTGGTCTTTTATCGCAGAGGACAATCGGAAAGTGCCATTCTTGAGATCGAAGCGGCCATTTTGGACACATTTTATGCGCCGGTTGTAAAAGATACCTTGTATTACCGGGTAGAAGCTGCGCCGGAAGATGTGGAGGGTGGGTTTATCGGAAAATGGGAGGCGGAACTGAGACCCGGCATTTACCACGGTTTTTTCCGGGTGTCGAATCCGGAAAGTGGAAAACGAACCATCCTGCGTAACGATTTTCTGCTGCGCGATTTTACTTCCGGTGCCTTTTCGCTCAGTGATCTGGAGCTCTCCACCGCCATCCGGGGGCGTGGCGCTTACCCAGGATTTGAAAAAGATTCTGTCAGCGTGCTACCCATGCCAAGCAAGCTGCTGCAGCGCGGAGATTCTTTGTACGTCTATTTTGAAATATACCGGCCAGCCGGAGCGGAGACGGCTTCCACACGGTACCAAATTGACTACCAGCTGGAAGAAGCCGGGAAAACGCGAGGGATATTGGCCCGCCTGTTTACACGAATACCGCTGTTTGGCCACAAAAGGACCGCTGTGCAAGTGACGGATGCGATTACGCTGAGAGGAAGAAAGGCGGCAATTTGGAAGGCTTTGAATACGTCGGAGCTACCAGCCGGGCAGGTTGTTCTTTCTGTGCGGGTTAGGGACGTGCGTTCGGGAAAGGAAATCGTGGCCACGAAGGTATTCCGTTTGGTTCAGTAGGAAGGATCGGTGGCAAAAAGATCCACGGGGTGGTGTCGCTGTATCAAGTGGCGTCATCAAAAGTACGGATAAACACGGCGGAGCGAGCGTTTAGAACAGCAGGAAGCAGGGATGTTCCCGAAAGAAGTATTTACCCTGTATTATCCAGAGGGCTCTGATCCGAAGAGTTTTTCGTTGTTGAGGAAAGGATGATCTTAGTAAACGTGGTAGAATCGGTCTGATAGTTGCGGATGAATTTGCATATTTGTGAAGGAAGGGGGGCTGAGTGTTGGGGCTGTTTGCTGGGGGAGTTGGAAGCGAAAAGCAAATATTCATTATGTAAATAATTTAAAAACGAAAAATCCCATAAAAAAATCTTGACAAACCGTGCGTCAATCTTTATATTACTTGGACATTTTTGGTCGTATTTACAGATATTCAGGGATTGGAAAAAATGGTTACGAGAGAACAGGTACTGGATAGATTGCGGACGGTAAAATATCCGGGCTACAGCCGGGATATCGTTTCGTTCGGGATGGTCAAAGATGTTCAGGTGGAAGATTCGAGGGTAAAAATTCACCTGCACATTACCACCCAAGATCCGAAAATCCGCGAAGCAATTGCAACGCTGGCCCGCGAGCAGGTTGAGAGCATGCCCGGTGTGTCTGAAGTGGAATTTCATGTTGAAGCCGGGGAAGTCAAAAGGCCGGGTCATGCGCCGGGGATCCGGGAGACCCGTAAACTTCTTGAACACGTGCGTTACAAAATTGCGGTGGCCAGCGGCAAAGGGGGGGTTGGCAAAACCACAGTGGCGGTTAACCTGGCTTTAGCCCTGGCCCGCAGGGGTGCAAAGGTTGGCATTCTGGATGCGGACATTTATGGGCCCAATATCCCGATCATGATGGGCGTTCATGAGAAACCCCGGGGTAAAGACAACAAGATTCTCCCCATGGAAAGTTACGGGGTCAAGCTTATGTCCATTGGATTCTTTCTCGATGAAAATTCACCGATCATCTGGCGAGGACCTCTGGTTGGAAAAGCGATCGAACAGCTCTTGACGGATGTTCTCTGGGAGGATATCGACTATTTTATTGTTGACTTGCCCCCGGGAACGGGCGATGCCCAGCTGAGCATTTCTTCCCTGGTACAGCTAAGCGGAGCAATTATTGTGAGCACGCCTCAGGATGTGGCGCTGGAAGATGCCGTAAAAGGGGTGAAAATGTTTCAGAAAGTGAATGTTCCTATTCTGGGGATCGTGGAAAATATGAGCTATTTCCTTTGCCCCCATTGCGGTGAACGGACGGACATTTTTGCCCATGGAGGTGCAAAAAGAACCAGTGAGGCGATGGGGGTTCCGTTTTTGGGAGAGATTCCTCTCGATCCAGGGATTCGGGAAGGGGGGGATCATGGGAAGCCTATTGTGGCGGTTCAGCCGGAATCCCCTCAAGCGCAGGCATTTTTGGATATTGCGGACCGCGTCCTTGAGCGTCTGCCGACGCCGGCATGAATGAGGGTGCTAAAGTTTTGTGAAATAAGGTCGATATAAAATTTTGTTCTTTATAGGTAGTAAAATGGCTCAGAGATATCAGGATCTGCAGGAGGCGGTGATTTCGGCGATCAGATCGGCCAGGGGTCCGGAAGAGGCGATTCAGAAGGCCGTGGATTTGCTGCATGACCGGCTGGAACATTTCAACTGGACGGGCGTCTATTTGCTGGATGGCGATCATCTGAAAGTCTTTTATTACCGTGGAAATCCGACGCCCCATGAGGTAATCCCTGTTAATCAGGGAATCTGTGGAGCGGCTGTTCGGGAGAAGGCAACGCTGAACATTGGTGACGTAAATAAAGACCCGCGCTATCTGGCGTGCAGTTTGGAAACCCGGTCGGAGCTGGTGGTGCCGATTATGAGGGGAGATGAAATCTGGGGAGAAATTGACATCGATAGTCATCAGCTGGCGGCCTTTTCCCAGGATGATGAAGAGCTTTTGCAGCGGATAGCAGAAGCGCTGGCTGATAAATTTCTTGCAGCAGGATGGAAGGGCAAAAAGGCATAGGGAGGAGATATGGTTACTGAAGAAAAGGTTTGGGAAGTCCTGAAAAACTGTTACGATCCGGAAATCCCGGTGAATATTGTGGATCTGGGGTTGGTATATGATGTAAAAATCGAAGATGACGTGGTGAAGGTGAAAATGACCCTGACGGCTCCGGGATGTCCGATGCATTCCATGATCGCGCAGGATGTCCGGAATAAGTTGCTCGGGATTGAGGGAGTGAAAGATGCGGTGGTCCAGGTTGTCTGGGATCCGCCATGGAATCCGGACATGATGAGTGAGGAGGCAAAGGCGAAACTTGGATTTATGTAAAAAATCTTGTAACGCCGGATCGCCGTTTTTCATCGAAAAGACAGGTAAATAGTGAAATCCATTCGGAACTTTGGGAAAAAATATACGTTTAAATTCATCGGATTATTTTGGGGTGAAGCGAGGTCGGAACAAAAAAGAAAGGATGCTATGACGAGGATGAGAGGCGAGAACAAAACCACGTACAAAGCTTCGCTGGCCAATTACCTGCAAGATATTCAGAAGACGCCCCTGCTGACGCAGGAGGAAGAGATTGAGCTTGCGGAGCGCATCCGGCAGGGGGACCAGGAGGCGCTCAACAAGCTGGTAGAGGCGAATTTGCGCTTCGTCGTATCCGTGGCGAAGGAATATCAGAACCGCGGTTTGCCCCTGGAAGATCTTATTAATGAGGGAAACATTGGTCTGATCAAGGCGGCCCACAAGTTTGATAGCACCAAGGGATTCCGCTTCATTTCCTATGCCGTTTGGTGGATCCGACAGGCCATTATGGAAGCCATTGTGAATCAAAGCAAGATGGTACGCTTGCCGTTTAACAAGGTATGGGAAGTATTTAAGGTAGAGAAGACGTACAACAAGCTGCGGAAAGATCTTGGCCGGGATCCCAGTCTGGAAGAGGTAACGGAAGAACTGGGAATTTCCATTTCCGATCTATCCAATATCATGAAGAATTTCGGAAAGGATCTCTCCCTTGACGAAATGATCAGTGACGACTACGACTCCACGCTCCTTGATTTCATTCCGGATGAAAAGGCGCCGAAGCCGGATGATAAACTGGAAGATGAATCTTTGAAGATTGAAGTGGAAAAGGTTTTGAATTCCCTTCCCAAGCGCGAGGGAGAGATTCTGCGGCTGTATTACGGAATCGGCGAAGAGCGGTCCCTGACGCTGAGTGAGATTGGCGAGCGTCTGAATCTGAGCCGTGAGAGGGTCCGCCAGATTAAGGAGCTGGCGCTGAAGAAACTGCGCCGGACCAGCAAAGGAAAAATGCTCCGTCAGTTTTTGGGTTAATCCCAATGGGCCAATGAAGGAAGCCATGTTATACGACCCTGCCCCAGCGGGCAGGGTCGTTTGTAAATTGTGTCGCCATTACTGTAAAATCCCTTCAGGTCGGTGGGGAATCTGCGGGGTCCGCAAAAACATCAATGGAAAGCTGTATACGTTCGTCTACGAACGCGCCATCGCTGTTCACGTTGATCCGATTGAGAAAAAGCCTCTTTTTCATGTCTATCCTGGTTCCCGGTCTTTCTCTATTGCTACGGCCGGATGCAATTTTCACTGTGATTTCTGCCAGAATCACGACATTTCACAGGTAGAGATCCCCAAAAAACCTTCCGACAGCGAGGATGATAGCCACCTCCCAGGGAGTCCTTTCTCGGTGGAACAGGCGGTGAAAACAGCAAAATTCTATCGCTGCCAATCCATTTCCTACACCTACACCGAACCTACCATTTTTTTTGAATATGCCTACGACATTGCCCGGAAGGCATCCGCAGAAGGAATCTTAAACGTTTTTGTTACCAACGGGTATCTTTCCGAGGAGGCAATCGAAAAAATTGCCCCCTATCTGGATGCTGCCAATGTAGATCTGAAGGGATTCAACACGGACTTTTACCGGAAAAAGATTGGGGCAAAATTAGAAAATGTGCTGGAATGCCTCAAATCCCTCAAGCGCCATGGCGTTTGGGTCGAGGTGACAACGCTGGTGGTGCCGGGTTACGATGATGACGAAGATAACCTTCGGAAGGTAGCGCGCTTCATTCGCCAGGAGCTTGGAGAGGAAACTCCCTGGCACATCAGCCGGTTTTTCCCCCACTACAAAATGCAGTACCTCGCCCCTACGTCTGTATCTGTGCTCCGCCGGGCCCGTCAGATCGGTCTAGAGGAAGGGTTGCGGTATGTGTATACCGGAAACGTTCCGGGGGATGAGGGAGAACACACGTACTGCTACCGCTGTGGTGCTCTGCTGATTCAGCGGCTGGGATTTCAAATCGTGAAAAACAGGATCCGGAACGCGCGTTGTCCTGACTGTGGTGTCCCCATTGATGGGCTGGGAATGTCTGGTACCTTGGATGAATAAACATTCTTCCTTCTTGCCATTATTGAGGCATAGCATTCCGGCAATCTGCTAAAATTTTCTTCGGTTGAAAAGCTCCCGCAGCTTCGGAATTTCCGCCACTTTTGCCCGCGCCGTTGTTTTTTCAGTGAATTGGCTTGAATTAAGGTGGAATTTTGTTTAAATTCCACTTCAAGTGTAAGAATGTAAAAAAAGGGCTGCAAGCAGGAGGAGGCGATGAATCCGGTTTTGCTGGCATCGGTCATCGGTTTGGGCGGTTTGGGAATTACTTTCGGTGCCATTCTTGCATTTGCTGCTAAAAAGCTGGCTGTGGAGGTAGATCCGCGGATTGAACAGCTGGAAGAAATTCTTCCTGGGGCCAACTGCGGTGCGTGCGGTTATCCCGGGTGTGCTGGTTATGCGGAGGCGGTTGTAACCAAAGACGAAAAGATTACCCTCTGCAGCCCAGGGGGGCAGGAAACGGTGGAGAAAATTGCCCGCATCATGGGCAAAGAGGCAGAAGAGATGATTCCCATGGTGGCGGTGGTGCGCTGTGGTGGATCGGTGGATAAGGCCAAATCGAAATACATTTACGAAGGAATAGAAGATTGCAATGTGGCCAATCTGCTCAGTGGTGGTTCAAAAGCATGTGAATATGGCTGTCTGGGACTTGGAACCTGCGTAAAGGCCTGTCCCTATGATGCCATGGCCATGCGTGATGATGGTCTCCCAATGGTTTTCGAAGATAAGTGCACCGGGTGTGGCATTTGTGTAGAAGTTTGTCCCAAAGGAATTATGGAGCTGATCCCGAGAACGCAGAAAGTGTATGTAGCATGCGTTTCCAGGGACCGCGGAAAAGACGTGAAGGCAGTCTGTTCTGTGGGGTGCACGGGCTGTACCCTCTGTGCTAATCCGAAATTCACTCCCTCCGGCAAAGTGAAAATGGACAACAATCTGCCGGTAGTTCCCCCGGATTGGGAGGATTATGAAACAGCTGTGGCCAAGTGCCCGGCCAAGTGTTTTGTCGTCAGGGATGTGTAATTTTTGTANCCGATAACGTGATGCAAAATCGGGTGAAATTTGGGCCTCTTCGGTTGCATTTGCGNGCATTTATTCTGGTAAGCNGAGNCTAATCAAATACCCGAATGGCAGGGCCCCGCACAGGAGGTCGTAGCTTTCATTTTAGTCTTCTTTTTGGTTCTTCCGCCTAATTGCCGTACTTTGTAGAGAAGTGCTGATCTGTGGCAGCTGGATCTGAGTGGTCCCTTCTTCCTTTTATTCTTTCAGGCAAATAGTTATATTTGAAAGCAGGAAGGTAGACGAGCAAGCCTGCGAGGCAAATTATCCGGATATTTCAAATATGTATTACAACCTCAAAAAATTCTGATGAGGAGGGAGGTGTGTTATGAGAAAGCGGGTGCGCATTTTGGTCCCTTTATTGATCCTTGCGGTTTTTGTTGCCGGGATGGCAAATCAAAAAGGAGAAAAAGGAAAGGAGAGCGCCATGCTGGAGAAAATTCACTGGCTGGGCCATGCCTCTTTTCGTATCGATGGACCCAAAGTGATTTACATCGATCCCTGGAAGCTGCCGCAAAGTACCTTGTCAAAGAAAGCCGATATGATTCTCGTCACGCANTCCCATTTTGATCATTTCAGCAAAGAGGATATTGAAAAGATTCGTACAAACAATACGGTTCTCTTCCTGTCCAGAGATGTGGCGGGAAAAATGAAAGGAAATGTTATTTCAATGGAACCGGGTAAAAAGGTGGAAAAAGACGGCATTACGGTAGAGGCTGTTCCGGCGTACAATCCCAATAAGAAATTCCATCCCAAGAAGGAAGGCTGGATGGGGTATATTGTTACAGTTGGGGGTGTGCGGATTTATCATGCCGGCGATACGGATTTCATTCCTGAGATGAAAGAACTGAAGAACATAGACATTGCTCTGTTGCCCATTGGCGGAACGTATACGATGGATGCAAAAGAGGCGGCGGAGGCGGCCAATGCATTCAAACCGGCAGTGGTGATTCCAATGCACTGGGGCGATATCATCGGTTCGGAGAAGGATGTGGAAACGTTCAAGAAGTTGTTTCACGGAAAGACCCATGTACTCAAGCCGGAAAGATGACGGTTTTGAGAGGCGGTACCCGACACAGCCGGTAGTGGCGGTAAGCGCTGTTGTCCGAAACGGGGAAAATAAAGTNGTGCTGGTGCGGCGGGGCCGTCCGCCCGGAAAAGGAAAATGGAGCCTGCCAGGTGGAGCAATCCGCCTTGGGGAACCGGTGTTGCAGGCCCTGAAGCGGGAGATCCGCGAGGAGTGTGGATTGGAGGTCAAGATCGCGAAACTTCTGGCCGTCCATGACCGCATTTTTAGGGACCGCAATGGAAAAGTGGAGTATCACTATGTGATCGTCAATTATCTGGCGGATGCCAGCGGTCCGGTTCAGCCCGGGGGCGATGTTTTGGAAGCCCGCTGGGCAGGGCTGGATGAGATGGAACGGATGGAACTGACAGCAGGCATTCGGGAGCTGGTGGAAAAGGCCGTGGGCAAAGGAATGGGGGAGTAGGGTGGTAACGCAATAGCTCGGATTTTCAGCAAA
>MTOL01000212.1 GCA_002011685.1 Deferribacteres bacterium JdFR-76 | reverse complement strand
ATAGTTGGCAACCGTCGTGGCCGATAGCCGCAAAACCGTTTCTTCTGGCAGGGAGAAAAAAAGTGGCCGGTAGGCATTCAAAAAAGCCGGGCGCAGCCCCATCTCCCGCACCTTCTTCAGAACCGATTTTTCCAAAAGGATTTCACGCAAAGGTCTATTGGGAAAGCCGCTAAGGTGCTTCCCGATCCGCTGCACAGCATTCACTCCCGTAAGAAGCGCGGTTTGCCCCGTGGCGCTTTGCGGCAACCCTTCCACCCCAAGGGACGCATCCAGTCCGGTAAACACTCCATCAAAAGGCAGGTGGCTTCCGGAATCATCGGAAAAAACGCGGAAGATCCCGCTTCCTTCTCGGCAGCAGGGATTTACGGCGGGATCCTTTGCACCGATCCCCAGTCCATCAACGAAAAGGAAAAGGACTTTCATTTACAGACGCGGCAGTTGCGGGCCATAACCAAAATGCCGCAGAGCGCCCGCATCCCGGCGCCAGTTCTCTTTGACCTTTACCCACAGTTCCAGATATACCGGGCNTCCAAGAAAATACTCAATCTCTTCGCGAGCCAGCGTTCCAACCTTCTTCAGTGCCTGCCCCTTTTTGCCAATCAGAATCCCCTTCTGGCTATCTTTTTCCACAAAGATGGTGGCACGGATGTAATCCTTCTCCCCGGGCCGTTCACGAAACTCATCAATGGTTACCGTGGTGGAATATGGAATCTCTTCACCAAATAGCAAAAAAATCTTCTCCCGAATAATCTCCCCCACAATGAAACGTTCGGGATGTTCCGTAAGCATGTCCGGCGGGTAAAACGGCGGGTTTTCCGGCAACCGCCTGACAATCTCCTGTATCACCTCGTCCAGCCCATCCCGCTCCAGTGCGGAGATCGGGATGATTTCTTCGGGCTGAAATTCTCTGGCAATTTCATCAATCTGTGGCAAAATTCTACCTTTTCGCACCAGGTCGATCTTGTTTATCAAAACCAGCAGCGGCTTGTTGTTCTTTTTGATCCGCTCCAGAAACGGCCGGTCATCTGGATCCAGATGATCGGCAGCTTCCACCATATAGAGGATGACGTTGGCATCCTCCACCGCCGCATCGACAGCTTTCATCATGACTTCCTGAAGCAGGTACTTGGGTTCCAGCAATCCGGGCGTATCCAGAAAAACAATCTGGAAGTGATCGCCAGAATGGATGCCCAGAATGCGGTGACGGGTTGTTTGCGGTTTGGGTGAGATGATAGACAGTTTCACTCCAAGAACCTGATTGAGAAAGGTGGATTTCCCCACATTGGGCCTGCCAAGAATACTGACATAACCGGCACGGTGAGGCACGCTTTCCGTAGCCGCGCCATTTTGCACACTTGTTCCCTCCATTCCACCTCCTTATTCGTTCATCGGACAGAGTAAAATTGCAGCCAAAGAATAAAAAATTCCAGAAAAAATGGACCGATTCAAATGGAAATGCCAAATCTGCGACAAAAATTCAGCGTAATTTCCCAAAGCTCTGTGGTTAATCGCTGGCGAACCTCTGCCAGCAGTTCTTCTGATAGTTTTCCAAAATAGGCGTGGGCGACGCCTCCCGCAATACATGCCAGCGTATCACTATCGCCTCCCAGGGAGACGGCATTGCGGATGGCTTCCTCGACAGATTCCGCCTCCAGGAAGGCCCGCAAAGCGTAGGGCACCGTCCCCTGGCAGCTCACGTCAAATGTGTAGGTTGCGCGGACCTTTTCCAGCGGAATCGACAGGTCATAACCAAATTTCTTTTCGATCCGCTCCTTTATGGCGGCCTTGTCCTTTTCCTTCCGCGCCAGCCAAACTGCCAGGGCCACCGCCTGCGCTCCCCGGATGCCTTCGGGATGATTGTGCGAAACACCAGCACTCCGGGCCGCTTCATGGAGCACCTCTTCTTCTGTATCGAAAGCAAAGCCGATGGGACTCACACGCATGGCCGCTCCGTTGCCCCAGCTGTTGTAAGGAAGGGGGTCCGGCGTAAAGATCCATTGCAAAAAAGCGGTCCCGTAGCCGGCCCCCGGATACCGGCGCCCAAAACGCTGGTAAGCCGTCCGGTAATCCTTTCCTTCCAGAATGGCCCAGGCCGTAGCCACGGTCATCACCGTGTCATCGGTAAACTGACATCCGGGCCGGAAAAGCGGAAAGTTCTTGGTCTTGATTGGCCTTCCCTCGTAATCGGAGCCAACAATATCGCCAGCAAGAGCCCCAAGCATATTTCCCTACTGTTTTGGTTGAACCATGTGTACCACGCGCTGCGGAAAGGGAATTTCGATCCCCTCCTTTTCAAACGCCTTGTAAATGGCAATCCGCAGTTCTTCCTGAACCCGCCACTGATCGCCGTAGTTTGCCACTCTTCCTACAAGGGTAAAATCCAGCGATGAATCCCCAAAATTGATGAGATAGGCTTTTGGCTCTGGATCGTCAAGAACCTCTGGATGCTGTTTGGCCACGTCCACCATGATCTGTTTCACGCGTTCCGGGTCCGTTCCATACGCCACACCCACATCCACTTTTACACGGATAATGGGATTGGGGTAAGATAGGTTCCACACCATTTCCTTCACAATGGATTCGTTGGGAATAATCAGCAGCGTGTTTTCAAAAGTGAGGATTTTAGTGGAACGGAGGCCGATTTCCACCACGTCACCCTTTTCGCCGGAGGCAAGCTGAATGCGGTCCCCCACGCGAAACGGCCGGTCCAGCATGATGGTAAATCCGGCGATCATGTTGGCCAGAGTGCTCTGGGCTGCCAAAGCAATGGCCAGTGAGCCAACCCCCAGAGAGACAATCAGCGAACCCACATCCTGGTTGAAGTGTTTGAGAATAAAGATGGTGGCAAACACAAATACCAGAAGCTTTACCACACGTTCCATCAGCGGGAAAAATTCTTTCCGGGTCCGTTCGCCGGCCCGTTCTGCCAGCTTTTCGCCGTACCAGTTCAGCAACGTGCTTAAAACATCGATCAGCATTAGGGCAAAAATGGTTACTGTCCAGATGTAAAGGGCNCCGTCAACAATTTTAAATACCAGATCCGGGAAAAGTTTTTCCAGCTGGTGGATGGCGATGTAAAGTCCGCCCACAAGAATTAGCCGGCGGACCGGCCGCCGGATCAGATCCAGAATGCGGTCATCCAGTTCGGTAGCGGTACGGTGTGTCAGGGCCTCCCTGATCCAGCCGATCACCGTACCGGAGAAACGCGAAAGCACCCAGGATCCTACCGCAAAAAGAACTGCCAGCGCAATACTCCGCGCCTGTTCCGAAACAAAAAACTCCTTCAGCCCTTCCATTGTCACCTCCTGCTTTTTTCCCGGAAATGGAACTTGCGTTTTACAGTCTGGGAGGAGAGATATTACAAATAAACGCGCATGGTTGTTCCCTGCCCGATGTGCGATTCCTTCACAATCAGCTTCCCCCGGTGGTACTCCTCCACAATCCGCTTTGAAAGATTCAATCCCAGCCCCCAACCCCGCTTCTTTGTACTGAAACCGGGCCGGAACACATCGTTTTTGTTCCGGAAGATGATCCCTCGTCCGTTGTCCTGCACGTCCACAAAAATCCGGTACCGCCGGCGATCGGAACGGCCGGTGCGGATTCGGATAACCCCTTCCTGATGATCGATGGCGTCCACGGCATTCTTCACCAGATTCTCAAACACCCACTCCAGAAGATCGGCGTTCACCGGCACCGGTGGAATATCACCATACTGCTTTTCAATCCGGATAACTTTTTTCATATGTGGGAGCCGCCTCTGGATGTAGGCCACCACGTTGTCCAGAATTGGATGGATGCTCTGTTCCCGCAGATCCGCCTGAGAACCGATCTGAGAAAAACGCTCGGCAACTTTCCGCAGGCGGTGGATGTCCACATACATCTCATCAAGAATCTTTAAGGTGGAAGGTCGGTTGTACGAACGGTCCTTCAGCAGCTCCAGCCAGCCCATCAGCGAAGAAAGTGGCGTCCCCAGCTGATGCGCCGTCTCTTTGGCCATCCCCACCCAGATGAACCGCTGTTCGCTTTTTTTGATAGTACTGAATCCAATGAACCCCACCAGAATGAACAGGCTGATCAGCCCGATTTCAATGTAAGGCAGCCAACGCAACCGGGTTATGGTGGAAGAATCTCCGTAATACAGGTACCCCAGCGTAATGTCCTGGTATTTAATCGGGATCGGTTCACTAATTTTGCTCATCCGTCGTTTGATCTTCTCCACCTTTTGCAGTGCTTCCTCAGACCGGTCCATTTCGGGAACCCCAATCCCTTTCCACCAGAGCGGTCGGCGGTCTGCATCGGTATAGATAATCGGAAAATAGGTTCGCTTGATGATCTCATCGAAAATGAAGCTCACGTCAGAACTGGTGGTATCTGAGGCAGCCCGGGCGTACATCCCGGCGTAGAACTGCAGAATCGAGCGGGATTCCTGGCGCAAGCCATCCACCAGCTGTTCCGTATAGAACAGCAGCAGGGCAATGATCAGTAGCGCCGCCCCAAAAAGAAACGCCTTGAACCGTCCCGTCGATTCGTACAAAAAGCGCCGCATTACCCTTCCCGCCACCTGGCCAGAATGTCACGAAAAACACGTTCCACCTGTTTTTTAAGATGCTCCAGGCTGGCGCTGTTGTCAAGCACGAAATCAGCCCGCCGGATTTTCTCATTCAGAGGAAGTTGGTGGTGCATTCGACGCAGCACTTCCTCTCGGGAAAGCCGNCTTCGCTGCATGGTGCGCCGCACACATTCTTCTTCGGGAGCCGCCACAACCACCACAAAATCAAGATACCGGTGCAGGTCCGTTTCGTAAATGAGCGGCACATCCAGAACAATCATCGGGATATCCGGTTTCAGGCTGTTCGCCTGAACAAAATCCCACATTCTTTCGCGAACCCGCGGATGGATAATCCGGTTCAAAATGGCCAGTTTTTCGGAGCTGGAAAACACCTCTTCAGCCGTCCGGGAACGGTCCAGCTTGCCGTCAGGTGTTAACAGGTGTGAGCCCAGTTTCTGGCGAATTTCTTCCAGTACTTCCGGCTTTTCCGTCACCTCCCTGGCGGCACAGTCCGCATCAAACACGGCCGCTCCCAATTCCGCAAAATAGCGGGCCGCCGCCGATTTCCCGCTACCGATGATGCCGGTAATTCCTACTAGTGGTTTGTTCCGCCCCTTCACCGTACCACCGCAAATTTGCCCCAGTAACTTTCTTTCTCGTTTGACACCCGGAAGAGGTACACCCCAGAGGGAAGCGGGTTCCCCTGCTCATCGCGGATGTCCCATCGATACCCTCCGTCATATGTGCGAACATCCAGAGCCGCTACCCGGATTCCCCGCAAATTGAAAATCTCGATGGTGGCATGCGCCGTGAGGTTGGCAAACGTCAGACTTTTCCGGGCCGGGTTGGGATAAACGTACACATTTTTCAGGCGTTCTGCCACAAACAAAAAGGTGATGCGGCGCCCTACTTCCTCCTGGAGGGTCCTGCCATCGCGGCTGCGCACCCCCGAAACATACAGGTCGTATTGCTGCCCGATGGGTCCTACTGGCAAGGGCGCACGAAAGGTAAGGATCACTGCCTGGCTATCCTGGCCGGCCATCTCAGCCTGCAGGATTTCAAATCCCGGTTCAATACGGTACTTCTTTGGATCGGTAAGCGTAGCCGGGTCCATCGGTTCACTGAATTCCACAACAAGATGCTGCTCATCCGCAAAAAAGGCCCGGACGATATAGGGCCCTGCTTTTTTTTCATCCTCATGTTCGAATGGCAAAACCCGTCCTGCCTCTGGAACGGGAGTTCCCGTGCTATCGCACACCCTCCCCAGCAGGAGGGTGTCTTTTGCCTGAAAGGTGAACTGAAATGGCCAGCTGAGAAGCAAATGCTGCCGGTCTTCGGACAGAACCGCGCTCGTGGGAGGTTCATTCTGACTCTGCAGGCGGTACAGGAGAGGGTTTTGAACGCTCATGTCCATGGGAGAAGAAAAACGCACCATTAGCTGGTTGGCCGCCACCACCCTTTCGATAGCTGCGTGTGGCGGTGCGTGCGGAGTGGCTTTCGAAAGTTCAGATACAACCGGTTGCCCTTGCCAGTCCATCTGAAGCCGGTACCAATAGGTCCGATGGGGTGCTACGCTTGTGTCTACATAGGCACTAACCGGGCCGCACTGCGCAAAGGGCTGCAGCGAATCGGGCGATATCCCCCGAAAAATGAGGAATGAATCTGCAGGGACATCCGCTTCCCATTCTATTCGGATGCGGGTTTCATCCAGTGCAAAAGCCCGGGCTCGCAATTCGGGTGGACGCATTGCTCCCTTCTGCCACTCGAGAAGCCATCCTGAATCCCGTGCGGAAACAAGCAGCTCCATTTTTCCATCCCGGTCCAGATCGGCCACAACCGCCCGGCTGGTTCGTACCGGCCCAATCCAACCGGCCACGCTGTAATCGCCAGTCGCTTGCTCAAAATCCACCACGTACAGATTAGGGTAAAAATGAAGAATCAGTTCATCGTCGCCATCGCCATCCAGATCTCCTGCGCAGATGCTGCTGGAGAAGCGGCGCGGATCGTGGAATTCGTAAAACAGCTCCTCCCACACAGCCCGGTACTGGCCCCCTTCATATTCATAAACCCGCACCAGCCAGTGCCGGTTGTCATAAAGGTGTTCCAGGTCGATTTCGGGATTGGAGTGGCACGCCACCGCAAACTCCAGCTTCCCGTCCCCATCAAAATCGCCGGCAGCCAGAAAATCGATGGCATCTTGCAGGGGAAGCCGGTCNTCCCACTCCCAACGCGCGGTAAAATCCGGATGCACCTCATAAAGATACACATCCCCATCATAATCGCCAAAAAGCAATTCTGTAAAACCGTCCAGGTCAAAATCGCCTATTTCCACCCGCGGAACGCCGGTCGTATTCATCCCTTCGGTTTTATTGGGCAGGGATGTTCTTTCGGAAAAAGAAAATTCATCCCGGTTTTCCAGAATCTTCCACTCGTTCCCGCGCTTGGCCAGAAGATCCGGAAGACCGTCGCGGTTCACATCGTAGAACCGGGCGGCCCAAAGGTCGCTGGAATCCAGCCAGACCACCTGGAATGGTAGCGGGGTTTCCCGTGTCGGCGTGAAAATGGCGGAAGTGCGTCCTGCACCAATCAGAAGATCGGGAATCTCGTCTCTGTTTACGTCAGCCACATCCCGGGGAATAACCGTATAGGGCGTTTCCAGCTCAATTTTCCAGCCATCCGGGCGGAATTCCAGATACGCCAGACGGCCAAAATGATGTTTGGCATCCAGCTGGTTAAACGGCACTTCCAGATTGCCGTCCATATCCAGATCCACGGCTTCCGGGAGGTAATAGCCCAGTGGAAGGCCATCGTCCTCCACGCTCAAAAGAAAAAGCGGGGCCGATTTCCCACCGAGCGGCGAAACGGTGAGCAGTGTGTCGGCAGGGATTCTGAGCTTTTCTCCGCCGCGGGTGCGGACTTCCAGAAACATTTCCAGCGCCACATCCCTGCCCGGATCAACGAAAAAATGGTGCTTCCGGTTTTCGAATCCGTAAGAAAGGGGCTCAAAAAACGGTCCGGAATCCTGTTCGCGCCAGAAAAGAACAGCCGCAACCGGCTCTGAAAAAAGGGTTTCCAGCAGCCCTACCCTGCGGTCTTTCCACCACATACGACGGAAAGCCCATTCCCGCAACGAAACCTGCTGCAGACGCCACCGGAATGTCACCCGGTCTTCCACTATAACCCCATTGCGGAGGATTCCCTGGAGCCTCAGGGTGAAAATAGTATCCACTTCCGCAGGGGGTATCCACACCGCCAGGGTTTCGGAGATGACCTGTCGTTCATCCATAGCTGCCAGCTCGGTCCATTTTTCCGGAGCAGCCCCCAGCCCTAAATCGAGACGGAAGGATTCCAGCAGGGCACCGGCACAGGTGGCCACTACTGGAACGGTTCCTTTCCGGAAAACCTGATCCTGTACCGGATACTCTATTTTGACCCATCCGGGTCCAACCGGTTCCAGCAGCCGGTCCAGGCGC
>MTOL01000135.1 GCA_002011685.1 Deferribacteres bacterium JdFR-76 | reverse complement strand
TCTACATGACACTGCCGACAGGCCTCATTTTTTTCCCAGTCACTGTAAGAATAGCTCCGTTCCTGGGAAGCAGCGCCGGCCGCAAACGTGGCCATGCCCAGCAGTATAACGACCGCTTGTAGTGTTTTCATGATCCACCTCCCTGCTTGGGTGTTCCGGTTGGCTTCGCGCGGTTCTCTTTACCGGAGAACCCCCTAAAATCCCGTGGTGATGCCCAGTAAAAAGCGGTTCTTCTGCAAAACAAAATCCCGCCTGTATTCGGCCATCAGCTTCAAATTGGTATACAGCAAATAAGAAGCGTTGAGCGTGAAAGTGGCATAGGTTCTGTATTCGATAAAGCTTGGTTTTGTGTAATAGCGGTTGTACAGGGCAATGAGGAAAAAGCGCGGAGCCGGATTTACCACAAGTTCCGCAAACCCACCGTACACATAATACTTGTTGAACCGGGCTCCCCCCACCGGAGGAAGCGGATTGATTCCCCGAAAAAGAATGTTGTTATCCTCGCGCCGGATATATTGCAGGTTCAATTCCACACGCGGAATCCGAAATGTGGCATCGAACCCCCAGTATAGAAATTGATTTTCATCCACCGTTTCTCCAGAGCGGACCCGCTCCTTTCCGGAATAAAAAAAGCCGCCAAACCGCTGACCAAACAGGCTTTGCGACACCCGGAAAAAGGTGTTTTTCAGGCCATCATTGTCCAGTGTACGGTTTTCCCCGATGGCTTCCCCTTTTCCGTTTCCGTTTACGACCTCCAGAAACAGATCCGTACCGGTAGGCAGCGAATAGGTGACAATTACTCCGCGGTCGTACGTCAGGTTGACCGGCGAGTTACCGAAACGCTGGCGGTAGATCTGATAATCTTCAAAGGTGGGCCGCAACTCCCTCTTGAATAGCGGATCGGACACCTGAAACTGTCCCACCATGATATCCAGTTCCTGACCAAAGAGATTGTCAAAATGCAGGTAGGCGTCCTCAATACCAGCCACCTCGCCGCGCTCCGCCAAATAGAAGTAAAAATAGTACCCCACGTTTTTATAAATCTGTCCTCCGGAAAGCAACTTAAAGAAATACGGTGCCTTTAAATCGGTTTCTACATCCGTATCCGGCTCGTAGGTAGCAAACGCATCAAACCGGATGGCGATGGGCAAACTCCGCATCAGAGCCAGATTGGCATCTCCCACATCCAGAAAAAAGCGTTTGGGTTCCTGCCCTGGCAGGCGGAAACCGCTTCCCGCAAATTCCTCCCCAAAATCTTTCAGCTTCGGAATGAACTCGTGGCACACATTGCATGAAAACCGGTATTTACGCGCGAAGGCCGGAATGCCATACACACTTTCGGCCAACAATCCCCCAAAAATGGCCAGCAAAGCCAAACCAAACACAATACGCTTCATGGTTTTTATCCTCCTTGTTTGCTCGTTGTTTTTTCAGGGAATGGCGGCAGAAGAACTTTGCATTCTCAATTTACACCCTTCCCGTTCTCTATCAAGCAAAAAAAAGGATTTGCTGTCACCCTAGAATAAAAAGCAGCCATTTCTTACGTACCGTCCTGCCCCCTGCTGTTATTTTGTACGCACGGGTATCCGTCCGGATGTCCGCCCAGCTGAAAAGAGAAAATCTATTAAATGGATGTGAAAGAAGATCGGATGTTACAAAAAACAAACATTCATTCTGCAATTTCTGGCGGCTCTGAGCGTCCTTTCCGGATTTTGCCACAGGAAGAAGGCAGGTACCTCGCCGTGCACTGGAATTGGCAACAGCTAACCTACATAAGGAGCTGAAAGCGGAATCCCGGCTGCCACTGACGTCTTTCCGACGAATAATAGTACTGAACATACAGCCGGATGGGAACCTGCTGAAAAATATACGCGGAAAAAATGCCTTCTATTCCCAAGGATCTCTGCCAGGGGATCAATCCCGATGACCAAAGCGAAGCTCGCTGCCCGCCTTTCCCCTGGTGAAGAAAAAACCGCACACCGAAGGCACTCCAGAACACAGGAAGCACAGGAACTTTCCATTCCGGAAAGGCCACCGGAAAGACATATCCCACCCGGAATCCCATCCGGTAAGGCTGATACATGTCTGAAGCACCAGGCGGCACGGTGCCAATATCCCCATAGGCATAGGGCCCCTTGCGAAAAAGATAAGCAGCACGGAATTCCAACTGGTGGTGAGGCAAAGGAAGTGGGAGATAAAATCCAAATGCTCCACCCAGCCTCCTGGCCTCCACGTCCCCTCCCAGTCTCCGGGAAGCCAGATCCATTATGCCGACCCAAAAAGCCCCTTTTCGCGGTACCAGATCTTTTACACTGGCCTGGTAGCGCCAGAATTGTACCTGCATTCGTACTGCGCTGTAGATTGGATATCGCGGCAAAAGTTCCCCCTGTACCCGGTTCTGCTGTTCAGTCCGAAAAGCGATCCGGGCATCAAAACGCGTAAAGTAAACATTGGTTTCCAGCAGCAGAGGAAAACGAAAAGCGATCTCGGCAATTTTTTTGCGCCACCACGCCCGGTAGTCTTCGTGCGTGACCCGTACAGGATTTTGAGCAATAAAGAGTTCGACCACGGGCCAGAACCGGGAATACTGGTAATTTAGCCAGTATGTGCCTTGGCGGCTCTGTGGTGCAACCCCCAAAAACCCTGTCCAGGAATGCCTCCTCAGAACATCCTGAGCCATGCCAAACAATCCCACCGAAAGTCCATTCTCATCCTGATACACTGCCGGCAACCAGGCCTGCGGTAGCAAAACTTGCGACACGGTTTGAGCCGGAGCAATCCGGAAGGAAACGGGCCGCTGTGGCCGCCCTGACTTGCCAGACTTCCCTTCATCCAAAATGGGTTCAGAAACATCTGCGGGAAGGTGCACGGCTGAAGGCTTCCGGCTGATTTCGGAAAAAGGCACCACCGTCACACGAAATCCGTTTGGCGTGTACTCTGACAGAGCAATCCATTTGCCATCTGGTGATACGGAGGGATAAAATGCACCGTAGGTTGAATGGGTTACCTGTATCCATTTCTTTTCTTCCAGAGAAATCGCCCAGATCTGAAATTTGCCGCTGCGGTCCGATTCAAACAAAAGCCATTTTCCGTCGTGGCTCCAGGAGGGATGGTTGTCGTGAAATTCATCCGGAGCATAGAGCCGCTGCAGTCCACCATCCTGTACGGAAATCAGCGCAATATCCTGCCAGCCGTGGCGGTCCCGGATGGCAACGGCGACCCACCTCCCATTGGGCGATGGAGCCGGATTCAGAAACTGAACCGTATCTGATTCCGCCACCACGCTCACCTGGCCGCTTTCCGGTTCGATTGCCACAATGCGGCTTTTCCCGGGCACTACCTCAGTGGCAAAAATCTGGCCGCTGTTCCGGCAGACAGATGGATTTATTAAACGGCGGCGAGCCAGAACGCTCTTTTTTCCGGTGGCAGAATCCCAGAGCACCAGCTGGCTGCGTTCTTCTGCCGGATACCTGGGATTGACCGAAATTTCGCTCCAGATCAGGTTTCCGTTCAGTACATCAAAGCCGGCCTCTCTGTGGGCCAGCACCCGGTCCACAAGCCGACGATGATGTCCCGCAAGGTCCACGCGTACCAGCCCTGGCACATCCTCGAAATTTTCACAGTAAAAAACCAGTTCAGATTCACTCAGCCATTTGGGAGAGTACTGGTTTTCCGCATACGGAACCGGCAGGAGCCATCTACCACTGGTATGCAGCGTGTCTCTGTTCCCCCTTTGGAATGCTTTCAGCACCTGGCGGTATTCGGATTTCAGGGAACGTCCTGTGACCTTCCGGAATGCGTAACGAAATCCAGGCATCGGAAAGCGCGTATACCGGTCGAGTATTTCCCCCCAGGCTTGCGACCCGTAGTTTTTTGTCACTGCCTCGCTGAGAAAATACCCCGCAACATAAAACATTCCCGTTGGCAGCCGCTTTCGGCTCGGATAGTTGATTTGCTCCACATTCCACGGAGCCTTTTCAACGGAGGCGGCCATTTGCATCCAGTGAAACGGATTGCGTCCCCGGCCGCCACAGGTTAGCCGTGTTTCGTTGAGCGTAGGAAAGCCCTCCACAAACCAGCGCGGCAGCATTCCCTGCCAGAAAGAATTAAAATCGCCCAAAAAAATCCGGGTTAGTGAAGTGAGCCCTGCGTGCTTGCGGAAATGTACCACATGAGTAAACTCATGGGTCAGCAACACCTTTAGCCAGCTTTCCCGGGAACCGATCCAGTTTTCCGGCGGTTCTACCGGGTAGAGTTCCATCCGCCAGGGAAAAGGAACCACAATTCCGTTGGAACGGTCCGATCGGGTGTGCAAGACGATAAACGTCTTTTCTGGAAAATAGCGTAGCGACTCACAAACTGGACGGTAAACCTCTTCTGCCAGCTGCCCAACCGTCCGAGCAAGGGTATCGGCCCCCTGTGGAAAATAAATGAGAAAATGAGGCGTCTGCAGAGTTTTCCAGGCAAGGTCCGGCGGATGGTATTGAGCAAAAACGGGACGTATCCAGAAAAAAAAGATGCCTATCAGGAGGGTCCATACCGGCCAGCGGCNCAGTCCGCTCTTTCGGTAGATCCGGCATATTCTGGCACAAAAGCGAAAAAGATCTAGAGTCTCTTCAGATCGGTTCTGAGAGATCATCGGATGAACCGTCTCCCGGCAAAGTTCGTCGGTTTTTTTTATCCACAGGGTTTGGGATCAAAACCCGCAGCCCGGAAGATCGCTCCCAATGTCCGTCACTCCGGACTTCTTTCTCCAGCCCTATGATTTTTTCTATCTCATTCCCGGACAAAAAAACAGCTTTCCTTGAAATGCTTCCGCAGATGCGGGGACAAATTCCCACTACGAACTGACTGAATTACAAAAAATTACTGGATGTTGGATGCCAGGACATTTGTCATCAAATTAAAAAGGGACCGTGCACCACACCTTGAAGGTGGATACAGGGTCCCTTCTCTCACACTCTCCGGAAGCTATCAGAAATCCTTGTCCGGATGCAGTTTTTTGGCCTTTTCCAGCAGCTGTTCTTTGGTTTCCTGATGATTGGGATCAGGCACACAGGCGTCAACCGGGCACACAGACTGGCACTGCGGCTCATCGAAGAAACCGACGCACTCGGTGCATTTTTCGGGAACGATGTAGTAGAGGTCTTCAGAAAGCGGAGGAAATGTCTGGCCGTCCAGCTCATATTCCGCGCCGCCTTCGTAGATCGCCGTATTCGGGCATTCCGGTTCGCATGCACCACAATTGATGCATTCCTCATTGATCATCAGTGCCATTTCTGATCCTCCTCCTTGATTAACGGTTCAACCCCTACCCAGCTTGCAAGGCAACGTTTTATTTCACTGCCTCCAGAACACGCTGCACAAACATGGCCTCGGGAACTGCTCCTTCAATGGAAACAGATTCGTTGATGATGGTTTTGGGCACTCCCATTACACCGTACTTCTGGGACAAATGCGGAAACTCCGTTGCCTCTACCATGTCGGCCGTAATGTTTTCGTTTTCCATCGCCAGCTGATGCGCCAGACGTACAGCAGACGGGCAGTATGGACAGGTTGGCGTAACAAACACCTGAATATGAACCGGTTTGTCAATTCCACGGACAAGCTCTTTTGAAGAATCCGACAGTCCGGAATCGCCCTGGGAAACCATGAGAATGTCTTCCAGCAGCGAAGCAAACTCATACCCGGAAGGAATCCCGTAATAACGGATTCCGTAATCCTTCCCCCCCTCGATGACCGTGGCGGGAATCTTATCAACGCCGTACGCCTCGGCTTTCTCTTTATCCAGCTGAAAATTGTACACTTTCAGCTGGATCCGATCATCCAGATCAGCAAGTTCTTGCAGAAGCTGCCGGGTTTCGCGGCAGTACATGCATTCCAGCTCCTGGGTAAAATTAATCAGCGTTACCGGATCTTTGAGATCCTGTAGCCGCTGGCGAATCTGCGATTTATCGGCATCCGATAAAAAGCCCATAATTTCCTCCATTCAATTCACTGAAATTTATCCATCCTGTCAACCAAAAGCAATACAAATTTGCCGCTTTGTTTCATGTTACAAAATGTTACAAAAAAAGGGACCGCCGGTCCCTTTCAGATCCCTCACGAAAAGCCTGAGGAGCCGCAGCTGCCTCCGGAATAGGAGGTTGAACCGGAGGAGGATCCCCCATGAGATGCAAATGTACTGAACATCCGCGATGTGCGTTTGGACTTACATCTGGGACAGCAAATCTCTTCATCCTGGTTGCCCATTTTAAAAACTTCAAACTTTTCACCGCACTCTTCACACCGGTATTCATACAGCGGCATGTATTTTCACCTCCCTTTATTTACTCAACGCTTTCCTCGCCTCTGCGCATCCTGTCATTCAGCTGCTTCTCATCTCCCTCCGGGAGATCACACGTCCGCGACACTCACGTGGAGATCCCGAATTTTGGAAAAATGTAAAAGACAACCAGAAAATAAACAGCAACGAATACAATGATTTCCAATACATCCATACGTCATCCCTTCGCATCTGGCAAAACGCTATTAGCTGACGGACTCTCTGTCCAGCTTTATTTAGATGCAGCTTTCATTCATGCGTTACATCGGAAACGCAAAACCGTTCCGGTGGCACAAAGTATCTCCAGCTACATGATTTCCGCCCGAATTAGCAGCCACAGCGGATGCTGGTGCGTTCGGCCAGCACTTCATAGTGAGAAGGATTTACGTCTCTGCTGCGGAGCACGCGAAAACCAGCCTCTTGAAGTTCGGCTACGGCCTGCTCCCTGGCCACGCGATGTTGCACCGGTGGACCCATTTCCTCATTCCGCGGAATCCATTCCAGAAGCCAGAGTTTGCCGTTTTCCCTTAGAATCCTCCGGATCTCAAAAAGATATCGGCGCCGGTTTTCCAGTTCATGATAGACAAAGGTCAGCAGTACCCAATCCACAGAATTTGTCGGGAGTGGAATATGATTTTCCGTCGCCTGGCGAATCTCCACCTGCTCCGGTGGATGTTGCTCCCGCAATCTGGTCAGCATCTCCTCAGAGATGTCTACGGCATAGACCGTGCCTTTTGCACCGACCAACTTGGCCAGCGGAATGGTAAAAAACCCGCTTCCACAACCCAGATCGGCTACCACCTGGCCCGGTTGAATCCCCAGATCCCCCAGCAGCTTTTCCGGGTCCAACAGGCGGTATCGTTCACTGGAGTGCAATTTGTCCACATGCCCTGGATCAAATTTATGTGCCATTGGATGCTCCCTGGTTCACCCGAAAAGGTCGTATTTTTTTTAAATAAAAAAAGTCTCGACTAACATGCCACCAAAGATGGCCACCTGTTTTTCAAATTGCGGGCCGAAAGAAGATGGTCTGTAGCGCTCTTCCATTTCTTCCTATGCTAGGTGTGCCGGCCCCGCATCCTTCATGTAGCCAACAGAATAGATCTGATACCCCATCTGTTCCCAGAAACGGGCCGCATCCCGGTTGGGCGCAGCGATCCCAAGCTGAAAGAAACGGATCCCGCGGTCCCGGAACCAATCTTCCATTCCGCGCACGAGCCTGCTACCCACTCTCTTCCGGCGTTTTTCTTCCAGTACAAACAGCTCGTTAATGTAGCCGATTTCTTCCGGAAAATAGCCGGCATAATTCCGGAAAATAAAACCCAGGCAATAGCCGATCATCTTATTCTCCCAGAATGCACCCAGCAGGTGGAACTGTTCGTCCTGCACGGCTGCAGCCAGGCGGATCCGAACATCGGGCCAGGCATCCGGATTGTACCTGTACAGCGGTCCCATTCTGGCGTGCAGACGCGCAAACGATTCCCACAGCGGCCGCATTTCATCAATTTCGGGCAACAACACAGGCCGGATGTTTACTTTCTCCGAAGACATTTCCCTCCCAAAGCAAGTGCAGACGCTTCACCAGGCCGTAGGAGATTCCCGCACGAATAAAAAAGGGTGCGGAGGTGCACCCTGGAGCAAGAGAACCGATGAGCGCCTGGAAATCAGCCTCCGTGACAGTAACCGCAAAAACCTACCCCTCTTTGTCCTGTGTCTACATGGC
>MTOL01000528.1 GCA_002011685.1 Deferribacteres bacterium JdFR-76 | reverse complement strand
CAGAGCGCTTTCAAGACCCTCCTCACGGCTCTGATCCTGGGCGCGCTGCTGGTGTATCTGGTGATGGCTGCCCAGTTTGAATCTTTTGTGGATCCGTTTGTGATCATGTTTTCCATTCCATTCGCTATCATCGGCGTGGCCTGGGCACTGCTAATTACCGGCGTCAGCCTGAATGTGAATTCCTTTGTGGGCATGGTGATGCTGGTGGGCATTGTGGTAAACAATGCCATTGTGTTGGTGGACTATACCAACATCGTCCGTGAACGGGGAGTGCCTTTGCTTGACGCCGTGGTGGAGGCTGGCCGGACCCGCTTCCGCCCGGTTCTCATGACGGCTTTCACCACAATTTTTGGACTGATGCCGCTGGCGCTTAGCCGTGGCGAAGGTTCGGAAATGTGGGTCCCTCTGGGGGTCTCGGTGATCGGGGGGCTGCTGGTGTCTACCCTGATTACCCTGATATTTGTCCCCACCCTGTATACCGTGTTTGAACAGCGGCAAAAGAACGGAATTTTCCGGCGGATAAGGGAAAGCCTATGAAGCAGATAACCGTAGTTTATAATGTCGTTCTGGAATCCCGGGTTCTGGAATGCCTGCACTCCTGCGGCATCGATGCTTACACCAAATATCCCAAGGCCTACGGCATCGGGCATTCCTCGGAACCGCACATGGGAACACATATCTGGCCGGGAGAAAACCGGGTTATTTTTTCTGTTGTGGATGATGAAAAAATTCCCGATATTGTCCAAAAGATCCGGGAGCTCAAACAGAAATACCCTCGAGAAGGCCTGAAACTGATCGTGACGCCGGTAGAACAGGTGGTATAAAACAGATTTTCCCGGATCGTCCGGTCGTCAAACCAGAATAACAGGGAAACAAATCATGTTAAGACGGGCACCCACAGCAACGAAGCCGGTGCGCGGTTTTCCGTTCACCCGTTTTGTGGGGGATCTGGACCGCAAGCGGATCATGCTGGTTTCCACAGCAGGAATTGCGCCCAGACTCCATCAGTTTGAGGAACCGGAGAAAGGCTACTACCGGCTGGACCGTGATGTTCGCATTGAAGATCTGCACCTTCCCAACCGGCATTTCAATCTGGAAGATGTGGATGAAGATCTGAATTGCCTGTTTCCCATTGATGCGCTGCGGCGGCTGGTGCAGGAGGGGGTTGTGGGCCATACTACAGATTACCACCTGAGCATTTACGGGTTTCACCTGGTTCTCCATCAGATCCGGCGCTCTGTGGCGCCGCTCATCGCCGAGGAGGTGGAAGCCGCCGATGCCGATGGGGTGGTGGTTTTAGCCGGGTGTTTGTTCTGCCACCGGATTGCCGCCGTTGTCCAGCGGGCCATCGAAGACAGGGGCATTCCGGCCGTAGGGATCTCGCAGTATCCACGGTTGAGTCTGTTTTACGGGGTATCCAGGGTCCTTTATCCAGTGGGGTTCAGGCCGGGGCATGCGGTAGGCCTGCCCGGGCATCCTGAAATGCACCGGACAGTTTTGCGAGACGCCCTGGAGCTGCTGGTGTCTGCCACACAACCTCTTACGCTGGTCCGGAAGGAGTACGAAGGGTATCCAATGATTGAACCGAAATGGAAGCGGTGGTGGAAAGAGGAGAAGCTGATTACGGCCGAAGAATGAAGCAAGAGAAGCGAATTCCTGCGGCGGTTCGTATCCTNGGTTGGGTTAGTTTTTTTACCGATGTCTCTTCCGAAATGATTCTTCCCATTCTTCCCCTCTTTTTGCGAGAAGTTCTGCGCGCCGGAATGGCATCCATTGGCTTTATTGAAGGGCTGGCCGATGCCACCGCCAGCCTGCTGAAGGTGGTTTCCGGGGCCTGGTCTGACCGGATGCGCCGGCGCAAACCGTTGATCCTGGCTGGATACGGGCTGTCCACTGTGGTTAAACCGCTGCTGGCCCTGACCACCCAGTGGTGGCATGTCCTGGGTATCCGCTTTGCCGACCGGGTAGGAAAGGGGGTGCGTACCGCTCCGCGGGACGCTGTAATTGCCGATGTTACTTCCGAAAAGCACCGGGGCCGTTCGTTCGGATTCCACCGTGCTATGGATACAGCCGGCGCCATCGTGGGAACCCTGCTGGCATTTCTTATCCTCACCTTTCAGCCCTTTCATTACCGGCTGGTGTTTTTGCTGGCCTTTGTTCCCGGTGCACTGGCCCTTGTGCTGATCCTCCTTTTGCGGGAACGGCCGCGGGAACAGATGGGCCCGGGACGCCCCTTGCGCGAGCTGTTTGGCGGATTTGACCGGGGCTATTACGGTTTGCTGCTTCTTATGGTATTTGGCACCTTTGCCAATGTGAGTTATGCTTTTTTTATTCTGCGGGCCAACGATCTCGGAATCTCGGCGCGGTTTGTCCCGCTGGTGTACCTGGCCTACAATGTGGTGTATGCCCTGGCCGCTATGCCGATCGGGATCCTTTCCGACCGAAAAGGTAGGTTGCCTGTGCTGGCCGGCGGCTACGTGCTGATGTTGCTGGTGATGCTTGGCTTTGCCGGCGCCACAGCGGCACTGCATGCCTGGGGACTGTTCTTGCTGTATGGGGTGGTGAGTGCCGTGCTGGAAACGGTTCCGCGTGCCTTTGTGTCTGACATGGTAAAAGCCAGTGCCCGGGGATCCGGTCTGGGTCTGTACCATACCACTGTTGGGCTTGCTGCGCTGCCCGGATCTGTCCTGTTTGGATGGATCTGGAACACCTTTTCCGCCCGAGTTGCCTTTTATTACGGCGCGGGGATGAGTTTTCTGGCCCTGATTCTGGTTTTTGTGCTTTATAAATCGGCAAATAAGTCTAACGCTGCGACTGTCAATGGCTGAGATTTTCTCACTTCTGAACGGCCAGCTAATTTTGCTGGCAGCCATCCTGTTCAGCCTGGGTCTGGCTCTGGCAGACCCGGTTCTCGAACGCAATATCCGCTGGCTTATCGCCTATCCTACCTGGGTATATCGCCAGATTGAAAATCTGTTGAATCGGTTCAGCGGAACGCTGCCGCTTTTTCTTTTCATTTTTGTTTTCAATGCTGTAAACCTTTTTGTTGGTTATGTTTCCGGTTTTCTGGTTCTGATGCCGCTCCTGCTGGCAGTGTGGACCGGGTTGAATGTTGGCATTGTGCTGCGGAAAAACATGCCGCAGGCCAGCATGCTGGTTATTTTCCTGAATCCCGTGTCGCTCCTTGAGCTTCCTGCCAGCTGGATCAGCTTTTCCTTGGGAATTGAAATGGGCATGATTTACCTTCAGGAGAAAAAATGGCTGCTGGTACAGGCACTTTTCTGGGAAAAATTGCCCGTTTTTAAGTGGCTGGTTTTGCCGCTACTGGCAGCCGCAGGGCTCCTGGAATCGGCCATCATTCAGTATGTGAGGCGGCATACGGAGAACGGAGAGGGCGACGACCAGAAATAGAAGCGGAGAGGAGCAGCCATTGACATCATCGATCCGGCGCGTTAAGCTAATTCTAAATCCCAGTTCCAGACCTCTGAGGGTAGCCGTGTTTCTTCCCAAGATTCTCCGCATGTTTGAGGAAAGAGGCATCGGCATTGATCTGAGCAGAACCTCGGGTTCGGGCGATGCCACGCGGATTGCGCGGGAGGCGAAAGATTCGGGCACTTATGATCTGGTTATTGCTGCCGGTGGCGATGGAACGATGAACGAGGTCCTGAACGGNCTGATGCCTGATCCTCCCAAGATGGCCATTTTACCCCTGGGAACCAGCAATGTACTGGCCCGGGCGCTGCGAATTCCGTTGCACCCGCTAAAAGCGGCTGAGGCGATTTTAAGCGGATCTTCCAGGAAAATTGACGTGGGCGTGGCCAATGGTCGCTATTTTGCCATCATGCTGAGCTGCGGTTATGATGCCTATGCCATTGAAAAGACAAATCTCAAGGTAAAACGCTTTACCAGAAAGTATGCTTACATCTGGGCCGGGGTCAAAAGTACGGTGCGCTTCCATGCACCCAGGGTCCGCATTGTTGCCGACGGGCGGCGTATGGAGAACGATACCCTGATCGTTGTCATCAGCAACGCCCATCTGTACGGCGGCGATTACCAGCTAACACCGAATGCAAAGATCGATGATGGGCTCTTTGATGTGTTTGTGTACAAAGGGAGCAGTGTGGTTCGCCTGCTTTATTATGGCCTGAGAATTATGGCCCATTTGCCGGTGAATTTCCCCGATACGGTGCGTTTCCGGGCGCGGGAGCTGGAGCTTTCGGCTGACCGGAGGGTGCTCTATCAGGGCGATGGCGATCTTTTCGGCGAACTTCCGGTCCGTATTTCCATTCTTCCTCGGTCGCTGGAAGTTGCGGGGGCATCTGATCCGGTTCAGGGCTGAGGTCTTTTGGGAAACCGGACCGGCCCGCTTCTCGGTTTTTGGCACGGTAAATAGGAATACCGCAAAAATCGGTTCCGGCAGAACGCAAGCTGGAAAACGGTATCCGGATGGGATGGAGAAAATAGGCGGGACAGGGCAGCGTTTATGAAAAAATGGCTGCGGTTTTACCGCCTGGCGCGAAACACGCTCCAGCTCACGGTGCAGTTGATGCGCGATCCGGAGGTGCCGTTCTGGTTTAAACTGATTCCGGTGCTGATTGTTGGCTATGTGCTTGTTCCGTTCGATCTAATCCCGGATTGGGTTATTCCCGGCGTGGGGTATGTGGATGATGTGTTGCTGGGAGCCTGGTTGTTGCATCTGTTTTTCCGGCTGATGCCTGCCAGGATCCGGAAAAAATACGAAATGGAGTCGAAGAAAAACCGATGACCGACACGTCCTTTGTGGCAAATCCGCATGATTTTTCTTTTTGCCCGAAATGCGGGGGCGGCCTGGAAGTAAGGGAGCATGATGGCGTGCCGCGTTTGCAGTGTGGCCGGTGTGGCTTTGTTTTTTATCAGAATCCGGTTCCTGCTGTGGGTGNCATTTTGTTGCGGGAGGGGAATGTGGTTCTGGTGCGGCGGAAATATGAACCCAGAGCGGGAGACTGGTCGCTTCCTGCCGGTTTTGTGGAATACGGGGAGCACCACAAAGAGGCGCTGGTCCGGGAAGTGAAAGAAGAAACCAATCTGGACATCCGAATCCGGCAGCTTTTTGACGTGTACACCGCTATGGATGACCCGCGCACCCATGTGATCATCATCCTGTATCTGGCCGACATTGTGGGAGGGGAGCTTCGCGCCGGTGACGACGCGGTTGAGGCCCGTTTTTTCCCGCTGGATGATCTTCCCGCCAATATTGCTTTTTCCTGTCACCGCTATGCCCTGGAACAGGTGAAGCAGCGCTTGGCGTCCGGCCAGCTTTTGCCCGGTTCGTAAGACCTCCTCATACTCTTTTCAGATATGCAGGCGCAGTCCTCGCTTTTTTGTCCGTGGGGGCCCGGGCAGCGGACTGCGGTAAGACCCAACGGGTCCGACAGTGATTTTGAGGATAGTCCGTCCCCAGAGGTCCCGGTTCAGAGAAAATTAGAGACACAGGGTTTTGTGGAAGCAAGACGGAGGAGGTGTGATGAAATTTTTCCCGCCGCCATTTATTTCAAAAACACTTTGACAGGCGGGGGCCGCATTGCTTAAATTGCTGCCAGCTGAAGAGTATGACTCTCTGAACCGTTTACCGCCTGTAAGGATGCGGAAATGAAGTTTTCCCTTTCGAAACTGTATGCTTCTTCACCGCAAGAGGACAGGATTTTATGGCGCGATTTTAAGAATGGGAGCGAAGAAGCCCTGGAGCATATCTTCAAAACCTATTATCCGTTGCTGTATGATTATGGCATCCGCCTAATTGGCGATATCGAAATGGTCAAGGATGGTATTCAGGATCTTTTTGTTTACCTCTGGGAAAAACGGGAAAACCTTGGGGATGTCAAATCCATCAAAGCATATCTCATGGTTTCATTCAGGCGGCTGCTTCTTTCCAAGAAGGACGCTTGTAGCCGGCACAGGCAGGAGCTGAATCATTATTTGGGGGAACTCCGTGGGGCGCAGATGCCTTCATTTGACGACATTCTTGTCCTCCGCGAAATAGAAGAACAGAGGTTGGCCCGTTTGCAACAGGCGCTGGAGAAAATTCCTCGCCGCATGAAAGAAGCCCTGTATTTGCGGGTGTTTCAGGAGTTGTCCTACGCAGAGATTGCGGAAATCCTGAATGTACGTCCGCAGGTGATCCGAAATTATGTATGTCAGGCCCTGAAAAAACTGAAAAAGTTTTGCCAGGCGGAATGACTGCGAGGTGTATCGCTGAAGCATTCCTGTTTATCTCCGCGGGCGGATCCAGGAAACCGGTTTTGGGGCGAATATCCGGGAAGCGGTAAAGAACGTTGCAGAATGATTGCCGCTGCGAATGGATGCCCAAAGCGGCCACCTTTTGACGAAGCACGCCTTTTTCTCTTTCGGGTCTCAATCCTCCCTGTGATTTTCTTGAAAAAATAGCCTTTTACTGCCTTGCCATCCGGCTATTGTGCCCTTCCATCCCACATCGAAGCCCCGGATTGTGGGAAAGGATTGCATAATCTAAAAAAAACGAAAGAAGGAGATTACAAATTCGGTATGTTTTCCTCTTTTTCAATGGAACGGAGAGGGCATGGGGGAAACGGCAATTCCAAGAACCGGTATCTTGAGCAAGTGGGTGTATGATGGATCTGGAAGAGTTATTGAGTGACGAATCGTTTCAGCGGTTTCTGGAGGGCAAAGCCCGGGGAGAAGAACGGCTGCAGTGGGAAAGCTGGCTGAAGGATCCTGCCAACCGTCAGCTGTATGAACGGGCAAAAACGATGTGGCAAGAGCTGCATTTTCGGCCGGCTGCCGTTCCGGACGTGGAAAAAGAATGGCAGCGGCTAAAAAGCAGGCTGCGCCTGCGGCAGGACAGTGCCAAGATTCTGACGCTCCCGCAGCAACGTACTTTTTCACACCAGAAACGACGCTCATTCTTTTGGGTGGGAATGATGGCGGCCGCAATGCTTCTTTTTTTCTCCTATTTTCTCATCCGCTATGAAGTGGGCCGGAAGAGCGCCATACCCGTACGCATGCAGGAAATTGTTACTGAATTCGGCCAGCGGGCAACCGTCCATCTTCCGGATGGGACGGTAGTCATCCTGAACGCGAACTCCAAACTCCGCTATCCTGCCAGCTGGACGGAAGATACACCACGCAGGGTATCCCTCCTTTACGGCGAAGCCTATTTCGACGTGGTAAGAATTTCCAATTCCTTTTCATCGGAATTTCAGGTTGTCACAGAAGATGGTACCGTTACCGTGAAGGGCACGAAGTTTTCTGTTTACTGTCGGAGTACTTTCACGCGTGTGGCGCTGGAGGAAGGACTGATCGAAGTGACCCGAAAAGAGGTTGGGGGGACCCGTCAGAAACCGGCCCGTGTTCTGGTGAGGCCAGGGCAGTACCTGAAGTTCTCCCGTAAAAGCAACCGGCTGGTGCCTGTGAGCGCTCCCATTCAGCTCTATTTGACCTGGTGGAAAGAAGAAATAGTGCTGGACAAGACGCCATTTCGTGAAATTGTTCAGCGGATTGAAGAAACCTACGGGGTGGATGTGGTGGTTACCGATCCGAAGCTCCTGACCCGAACCCTCTCCGGTTCCTTGAGCAACCGCAACCTGGCCCTCCTGACCAGCGCCCTGGCGAAAGCGCTGAATGTATCCGTCCGTCAGGACGGGGATCTGATCATTTTTGGCAAATAACAAATGGGAGGAGCGATGAGGGGCTTGAGAGTGTTTTTCGCACTGTTGCTGGTTGTTTTTCCAGTCCATCTATCTGTTGCTCAGGAGTTTGTTTCCAAATTTCATGTGAGCCGNCCTTCAGCGAAAAACCATCCGCAGAAAATCCCTCTGACGGTTGCCCTATCAGAACTGNCCAGGGCGTTCAATATGCACATTGTGTTTGATGACGCGCTGGTACAGAACAAATACGCAAATGCGGATCAGCTGGCTGGTGAAGATTTTTACAAACAGCTCGCAAGCCTGCTGGAAGGGAATCAGCTGACCTACAAATATATTGGCGGTCGGACGGTGGTGGTGTTGGAGAAAGAACCTGAACCGCCTCAGCCTAAGCGTATCAGAATCAGTGGGGTTGTTGTA
>MTOL01000371.1 GCA_002011685.1 Deferribacteres bacterium JdFR-76 | reverse complement strand
GTGACCCAGCGTGCAGGTTTTGCGCCCTTTATACAGGGCTCCAATAGCCTGCGCACAGTCTTCAATTACAATCAGGTTATGGCGCCGGGCGATCTCCATAATCGGGTCCATGTCCGCAGCCTGTCCGTAGAGATGAACAGGGACAATAGCTCGTGTCCGCGGCGTGATTTTATCCTCAATCTGATTGGGATCGATGCAGTAAGTTTTTGGGTCGATATCCACGAAGACGGGACGGATACCCAGCAGTACCATCACTTCCACCGTGGCAACAAATGTCATGGGAACGGTGATCATTTCATCGCCCTGTCCAAACCCGTAAGCCATCATGGCCAGCTGAAGCGCATCCGTGCCTGACGCACAGCCCAGTGCATGTTTTACCCCAACGTATTTGCTCAAATTTTGCTCACATTCCTGGTTGGCCTCTCCCAGAATAAAGTGGCCACTGTCCAGAACCGCGTGAATGGCCCGGTCCATCTCATCCTTTATTTGCCTGTACTGGGCCACCAGGTCCACAAGGGTTACCTTCATCTCCGCTTCCTCCGTTTACTGACCTTTGCCCGTCAACACGGTGTAAATGGTGCTCAGAATGATCTTCAAATCCATGCGCAGGGACATGTTCTCGATGTAGTACAGATCGTACTGTACCTTCTTGCGCACGTCATCCAGGGATTGGTCATATTCATGCTTGATCTGCGCCCAGCCCGTAATTCCTGGACGTACACGAAGTCGCCTGGAGTAGTAGGGGATCTCTTTTTTGAGCTTTTCCACAAAATAGGGCCGTTCGGGCCGCGGCCCAACCAGACTCATTTCCCCTTTCAGCACATTAATGAACTGTGGAAACTCATCGATGCGCAGTTTCCGGAGAATGCGGCCCACGCGGGTCACACGCGGGTCCTTTTTGCCAGCCCAGACCGGTCCAGTTCGGGCCTCCGCATNCTGGTACATGGACCGGAANTTGATAATCTTGAAGATCGTTCCGTGCCGGCCAACCCGTTCCTGGGTGTAAAAAACGGGTCCCGGTGAATCCAACTTGATGGCAACAGCAACCAGCACCCAGATAGGAAAAAATCCGATGATGACGATCAGAGAAACGATGATATCGATCAGGCGCTTTACGCGGCGCTCCCAGAGCGGCATAATCTCCGGGAAGATTTCGATCAGCGGAAACCCGTAGATCTGGTTGGTGCGGACCTGCCCTACCACAATGTCGTACAGGTCTGGAGCAATCTTCAGGTTCACATCCAGGCCGTTGCACATGCCGATGATATCGATCACACGCTGGCGCTTGTCCTCTTCCAGGGCAATAAGCACCTCCTGAACATCGTATTTTCGAATGAGCTGGTCCAGCTCGCTGGCGGACCCCAGCCTGGGTACGGTTGTTCCAGCCGAACGGACATCCGGTTTTCCGGCAGGATCGCTTTCCCCGAACGTCACAACTCCCAGAGCTCGGTACCCCAGAGCCGGATAACGTTTCACCTGTTCAAACAGATCCACGGCTTTGGGTCCATCGCCAACGATAATGGCATTCCGCAGGCCGATGCCTCGCTCCAGAAATTTGCGCTGCACCGTCCGCAGGTACATCCGGCCAGCTCCGGTAAAAAGCACCATCATCAACCAGTACGAAAAGATCATCAGGCGGCTAAGCGGGAAAGGATTCTCAATATCCTGCCGCAGATCCATCGTCAGCAGGAAGATAATCACAACTCCCAGGCTGATGGCTTTGAGTAGCGCCACAAATTCATCAAAACGGGACTGGGCGTACCAGGAACGGTACAGGCCAAAAAAGAAAAAGAGCAAAATCCAGTAGAGGTACAGAATGAAGGAGACAACCAGCAGATCCTGCAAGGTAAGCTGAACAGCATACCCCAGCCGGCTGCGGAGCAGTACCCAGCAGAAAAACGTGGCGTGAATGGCGATGAAATCTGAAATGACCAGCAGAATCCGTTCGATGCTTTTTGGCATGGGCTATGCCTGTTGCGATTTAAAAAGTCCCACCAGAAATCCGGCTCCAAAACACCAGTGCATAGTGACAAAGGCTATGGGCAGAATGGGCAAATATTTCCAGTTCCGCCCCCGGGCTGTCCAGAGCGTCGCAATGGCCAGGAACACCCCGTACGTCAGGAGAATCAGTAGAAATATGGAGCGCGCAACAGGCAAAAACAAGGAAAAAACACCGCTGGTTACCAGGGTAAAAACAAAAAGGGCTGGGACAAGATGAAGCAGTTTGAGCGCGTCGATGTGCTTTTTCACCACGTTTACCCGCAAAATCCCGTAGCGGAAAAACTGCCGCGCCAGACGCAAAAGGTTTTTTCGCGGGAAGTAGTAGGTGACAATTTCGGGCGTGAAGTAGATACGGTATCCGGCTTTGCGGATGCGCCAGTTGAATTCCGCATCTTCCGAAATGAGCTTGTCCTCGTCAAAATAGCCGATTTGGTCGAACAGGGCACGGTGATAGGCCGCGTAGACTACCGTATCCACAAATCCGGCCCGTTTGCGGTAGCGGTATGGCGCACTGGAAATGCCAAAAGGTGAAGCCATGGCAATTCCGATGGCCTGCTGAATGTACGTATCCCCCTGGTTAATTTGCGTTCCGCCCACGCAGGGCACGTTCATTTCCCGCATGTAGCGGATGTTTTTTTCGATGAAATCTTCCTTCACCCGCGTATGGGCCCCGAGAATGATAATCACCTCCCCCTTGGCCGCGCGGACTCCAACGTTCAGGCCTGCGGGGGTTTTGCGGCGTGGGTTCTGGAGGAGCCGGACGTTCGGCCGCTGCGCCGCAATTTCCCGAACCACAGCGTCGCTACCGTCTGTGGACATCCCATCCACCACCAGCACTTCGATCCGGTCCGCCGGATAGGTTTGGGCCAGAAGGGACTCAATGCACAGGCGGATATTCTGCCGTTCATTGAACATGGGGATGACCACAGAAACCAGAGGTGTTTCGCTCGAAAGCTTCAGCGGGTCAGGCTGCTTGCCAGATTTTACTTTTTCCTCGGCCACAATCCCCACAACATTTACCTACAAACGGTCCACATCCAGAACGACCCCGCCCTCTCGCATGGATTTTTCCGCCGCTTCCAGCGCCCGCACAACCCGCAACCCGTTATGACCGTCCGTCTTCGGCCGCTTGCCATTTTCACAGCAATCCAGAAAATGCTCCATCTCTTTGCGCAGCGGTTCATAGGAATCCAGCCTCGGGCTCAGTACATCGCCGGACCGGTAGCTGAGGTGATATTCACCGAACGTCTCCGGATCGCGGTAATCCACCCCCTTATCAAAAATCTTCACCTTCTCGATATTTTCCGTATCGTCGTAAACCAGCATCTTTTCAGAACCCACAATGGTCGTGCGCCGCAGTTTGCTGGGGGCCAGCCAGCTTACCTGAACATTGGCGATGCAGCCGGAAGCAAACTCCAGATTGATGAACGCCACATCCGGGATTCCGCGCTGAACATAGTCCCGGCCCATCGCTGAAATGCGCACCGGCTCTTCATCCAGCCAGAAAAAAAGGCAAGAAAAGTCGTGCGGTGCCAAATCCCAGATCACGCTCACGTCCTTCTGGTGCAATCCAAGATTCACCCGCGAGGCACTGATATAGTAAATCCTCCCCAGATCCCCGCGTTCGATAATCTCCTTGATCTTCAACACGGGTGGGCTGTATTCAAACGTGTGGCCAACCATCAGCACCCGGTCCTTCCGGGCAGCCAGATCGATCAGTTCCAGGGCTTCTTCCCGGCTGGACGTGAAAGGCTTCTCGATGAACACATGCTTTCCAGCCTCCAGGGCCTGACGCGCCAAACCGAAATGGCTGGATACAGGCGTGGCTACCAGCACTGCATGGATCTCCGGGTCCGCAAAAACGCGGCTGGCATCCGTGAACGTTTCCACCGTCGGGTAGCGGGAACGCACCTTCTGGAGCTTGGCAGGGTNCAGATCACAGGCCACCAGCCGGCCACAGCGGTGCAGTTCGTAAAGATTGCGGAGAAGGTTGGGCCCCCAGTACCCAAGGCCAATCACAGCAACATTCAGCATAACATCCTCCAGTCACAACAGGCATGGAGCATTAAAAATAACCATAATATTTTTTCAAAATCAAGCTGAATCCTTCATCCCATGAAAAGAAAAGCAACATTCCCTTTCCAACACCGGAGTTGGCCCTTCCGGTAACCGTTCCTTTGAGGTCCTACGTTTTGCTCCCAGTAGAAACCGGCAGATCACCGCCTGCTTTCCGGCACCTCCCGTACCGTCCGCTCTTCCAACTTTCTCCCAGAAAAAGGAAGGCTCTCCGTCTCCATCTCCTCATTCCTTCCGGCCAGAAACGGATCGCGCCAGCAGGCTTTCTTCCGCCGGGAATCTATCCTTTCTGCCAAATCGGGTTTGGAATTTTCCCCCGCCGAAGAGTTCCCAATACGGCCCGATATTGATTGAATTTTTCAAAAAAAATCGTAATTTAGAAAGGGCCCGAAGCAATGAGGAAAATGAAAGGTAAACCCATGGCAACAAAAGAACTGGTTGACTACGCAATTGAATTCCTGCGCTATCGGAGGACCCTGATTTTCAGTTTTGTGCTCTTTTTTCTCCTTGGCTACCTCATCGCCTTTCTGATGCCAAAATACTACCGCGCCGAAGTTGTCATTCTCCCTCCTCAGCCGGAACTGAAAACCGGATTCTCGGAAATGGCGCTTCCTCTGTCCGGGTTCATTGGACTGAATTTTTTTGACCAGGAAACGAACCGTTATCTTGCCATTCTCAACAGCCGAACTCTGCGGGAAGCACTCATCAAAAAAATGAATTTGATGGAAGTATATGACGTCAAATATCTGGACGAAGCACTTGAACAGTTGAACGAAAACACAGAAATTGAAATCGACAACGAAGGCACAATCCGCATCAAGGTTCTGGATCGCCAGCCGCAGCGGGCTGCCAAGCTGGCGAATCTTTACGTTCGCTACCTCGACAGTCTCTACACCAAAATCGTCGTTGAAAAGGCGCGCTTCGATCGCATTTACTTGGCCCGGCAGCTTCAAAAGACGAAGGCAGAACTGGACAGCATTGAAAACACCATGAAAAGGTTCCAGGAAATCTATGGGATCATTTCCCTGCCGGAACAGATTGAGGCCACACTCAAAGCCTACGCAGACCTTTTGGGGCAGAAGATCGCCCAGGAGATCCAGCTGCAGGTGATGAGCAAATCCCGCCAGCCAACCCATCCGGACATCGTGGCGCTGAAGAGTTCCATTCAGGCCATCCAGGAACGGCTGAATACCATCAATCAGGCGGAGAGGGCCACAGAATCGATCCTGCTCCCATTGGAAAACCTCCCGGCCCTGAGTAAACAGTATGCCGACTTGTACCGGGAAGTGGAAACCCGGAACAAAGTTTACGCGATCCTGCTGGCGGAATACGAGCGCGCCAAAATCGAAGAGGCGAAGACTACACCGCGCGTCCAGATACTGGATCCGGCCGTTCCACCCAGAAAGCGGGCCAAACCGAAACGCATCCTCACAGCAGCCGTCGTGGCCACTTCTTCCACTCTGATTCTCTCGCTCTTTCTTCTCCTTTCGGTTCATCTACAATTTATCCGGGAAATCAATCCCGAACGGCACCGAAAGCTCACCGTACTGCTTGACCGTCTTATCCTGCCATCCGGAATCTTCAAGAAAAAAAGAGGCTCATGAGTTACGCAGCGGAAATCCGTTCCCTTCCCCGAACCGTTCGCATTGCCAGCCTTTTCTGGATGATAGTTACCATCCCGCTGGCCGTATGGCTTGGCCCCATCTGGCTGTTTCTGCTGTTCGCAGCCGTTTTTGCCGCATGGCTGATCCAGCGGACAGTCTGGGCCATCGCCGCTATTATCCTGCTTCACTATTTCCTCTTTCAAGAATCGGAAACCATTACACTTCCAGAATTTGCTTTCGCCTTCTTTTTCAACGCCTTCCTGCTGTTCTGGCTGTTCGAACGGTGGAGACACCAGCAACCCGTTCTCAAAAGCCGGGTTCAGATTCTGCTGATCCTTTTCCTGGCCAGTGCCATCATCTCGATCGTGCCTGCAATTCTTTTCCGCGTTTCGATCCTGAAATGGCTCCGTGAACTGGTTCCTGTCTGGAATCTCCTGCTTATTTTACCTATTTCCCATTCAATACGTGACAGAAGAGAAAGACAACTTCTGATGCTGGCATTTTTCCTTCTGGCGGCTGCTATCGGCATCCGGAATCTGGTTCAATACATCCATGCCACTCAAAGCGTAAGGATGCTCTGGCAATTCATCTCCGCACGCCAGTCCGCAAACGAACCGGTGCTGCTTGCCGTGTTCCTTTTTGCCGCCAGCTATTTTATTTTTGGCACCCGGAAAGGCGTCCGGTTACTCAGCCTTGTCATCGCGGCCATTTTCGGCACAGGACTCATCCTGACGTTTTCAAGAGGATACTGGTTTGCCGCTCTCTTCGGACTGCTGATCCTTTTCATCACCCTTCCACTGAAACGGAAACTCTTCGCGCTCGGATTTCTAATGACGTTCCTCCTCATTTTTCTGCTCGCATTCCGGATTTTCTTCGGTGCAAAATTCGAGAAATTTTATGATGCCGTTTCCTCGCGCCTGCTCAGCATCGAAAATGTTAAGATGGACATCTCCATTCGAAACCGCGTCGAGGAGACCCGGGCCGTCTGGAAGGAGATCCGCAAAAACCCGGTCATCGGCTACGGATTGGGAAAAACCTATGTCTTTATTCCGCTGATTCCGCGGGAGCTTCCTACCTGGTACGTGCACAATGCTTACCTGTACTTCTGGTTCAAGACCGGACTGATCGGGCTGGTGCTTTTGCTTCTGTTTTACGGTGCAGCCATCCAGAATGTCATCTGCAATTTTCGCTCTTCCATTGGTCGTCCCGAAGCGGCATTCCCGGCGGGCGCCTTGGCGGTTCTTTGTTCATTTCTCGTCGTTTCCATTACCTCTCCACAGTTCATCCAGAAAGATTCGCTGCTCATTATGGCCTTGTGCATTGGACTCAATGAAGCAATGGTTTCGGGCAACCTCAATAATCCAGACACTTGACCATGGACACGCCAAAATCGATTCCCCGCAATACAGCCATTTTCTTCTTCGGCCAAATTCTGATACTGCTGGCCAACTTTTTCTCCATTGTTCTCATTTCCCGCACGGTTTCGGTAGAAGACTTCGGAATTTTCAACTTCGGCCTGGTGTTTATCAGCTACTTCGCCGTTCTTGCCAATTTTGGGATGAAACCCATCCTCTTTCGTGAGCTTTCCCGCAGCCGAGACCCGGCAGCACGTGAGGAGATTCTCTCCAAAACCCTTACGCTAAAACTCATCCTGACGACGATGACCTGGATGCTGATCATTGCTACCGCCCTGTTGCTCCGGCTGGAAAACCAGGCCGTGCTTGTGATTCTTTGCCTGAGCTTCCTCCTGTTTATCTCCGCCAAACTGGAAACCCTGCGGATAGCCGGAGAGGTTTACTATTACGCCCGGAAAGACGTAAAAATTCCCATTGTTCTGCAGATTCTGGATGCCGGATTTCAGGTGGCACTTCTCCTTACCGCCTACATTCTGCGCATGTCCGTGCTGTGGATCGCCGTACTGTTTGTGTGTTCCAGCTTGCCTGGCTTCCTGATGCTCTTTTTTACCCTCCGTTCCCGCATCACCCTCACAATCGATTTTGCCTTCTTCCGGTGGATGGCAAAAGAGTCCTTCCCGCTTCTGCTTTACATTCTGATCGTGACCCTACACGACCGGATCGACATCGCCCTTCTGAAACTTTTCAGGGATTACCACTCCATTGGACTGTACTCGGCCGTAATCCGGCTGGTCAATCCCCTGGCGTTTCTGGCAAGCGCCATGCTGGTTTCCATTTATCCCTACCTGTCCCAATCCAACGGTGACAAGAGTGCCTTGGAAATATTCCACTCGGGATTGAAACTGCTTCTCTTTCTGGTAGCCCTGTTTGCGGCAGGGGTGGCTCCATGGAGCGCTAGAATCCTCGGCCTCATTTTTGGTACGGAATACATGTCCGCATCCGTTCCTTTTCTATTTCTGCTGTTCTCTCGCCTATTTAGCTTCACTGTTCTGTTTTATGTGGACCTGAACAATGCCAAAGGACTGCAGCAGAAAAATGTGTGGATTGCGGCTCTACTGCTGAGCACCAACCTGCCGTTGAACCTCTGGTTTATTCCGACAGCAGGAA
>MTOL01000529.1 GCA_002011685.1 Deferribacteres bacterium JdFR-76 | reverse complement strand
CATTACCTCGCGGGCCAGTTCTTCTCTGATCTCCGCAGCGATCTTCTTTCCGTCAATTATCTTTGCACCCACAGTTTCAATCCTCCTTCAAGGCAGGTTAATTCGCTGGATTTTCGTCGCTCTGCCCGTTTCTGCATCAATATCAATCAGAACCGCACAAAATCTAAGATTTTCTCTTGCCAGTTCATATTTCTGATTCGTGGAATAGATGAAGCGGTGGAGGGCCACATTTTTATCCATGCCAATAACCGAATCAAAAGCACCCGTCATACCTGCATCGGTGATGTAGGCAGTCCCTTTGGGAAGTATTCGTTCATCTGCCGTTGGAACGTGCGTATGCGTCCCNATAACAGCACTCACTTTCCCGTCCAAATGCCAGGCCATCGCCATCTTTTCCGCCGTTGCTTCGGCATGAAAGTCCACAAGAAGATTGCACGTTTCTTTTTTCAGCCGGGCGATCTCCTGCAAAACCACTTCAAAGGGATTATCGATCGGCGCCATAAATGTTCGCCCTTGTATGTTGATGACGCCCAGCTTATTCCCCTGAGCATCTTCAATAATACTTGAACCCATTCCCGGATTACCCTTCGGATAATTCGCGGGTCGTAGAACTCTGTGATCGGTGCGCAATACTTTTACAGATTTGAAGGTATCCCAGATATGGTTACCGCTTGTAAGAAGCTGAATGCCCATGTTGAGCAGTCGCATCAGATCGTTCTGGGAAATTCCTTTGCCACCCGTCACATTTTCGCCATTGGCGATGCAGAAATTGACACTGTATCGCTTCAGTAACCCGGGCAGTAGTTTCTCAGTAATCTGTATTCCGGGCTCTCCCACAATATCTGCGATGAACAAGACGCGGATTTTTTTTTCGGACTTTTTGCCCAAAAGCTATGACTCCTTTCTTCCTTCTTTGCTATTTCGCGTAATCTACAACGCGGAACTCGCGGATTACTGTGATTTTGATTTGTCCAGGATATTTCACCTCTTCTTTGATCCGGTTTGCAATTTCTATGGCCAGCTGATCTGCAGCCAAGTCATCTACTTTTTCCGGATCTACAATTACACGGATTTCTCTGCCAGCCTGGATGGCAAATGCGCGCTTTACGCCCGAGAACTCCTGGGCAAGATTTTCAAGTTTATGAAGCCGCTGAACGTACTCTTCCAGTGTTTCCCGTTTGGCACCGGGACGGTAGATGGAGATTCGGTTCGCGGCCTGAACCAGCACAACAATGGGTGAAATAATCGCCGTGTCGGGATTTCCCATGGCAGCAATGGCGTTTTGGACAACGGGTCCTTCGCCATACCGCTTGGCCAGCTCCACTCCCTGTTGCGCAATGCTTGCTTCAGATCCTCTGGTTACAGAGCGGCCAATATCGTGCAGAAGCCCCGCGCGTTTTGCCAGCATCACATCCAACCCAAGTTCCGCTGCCATGTGTCCCGCTAAGTGGGCAACCTCGATGCTGTGCTGCAGAACGTTTTGACCGTAGGTTGTATAATATTTCAGCCGTCCCAGGGCTTTAACCAGCTCGGGATGCAAACTGTGGACNCCCGTATCCATCACTGCTTGCTCTCCCGCCTGGATCACTCGCTCTTCCATCTCTTCGCGGGCCTTTTCCACCACATCTTCAATTCTGCCCGGGTGAATCCGGCCATCGCTGATGAGCTTTTCCATGGCAATTTTGGCCGTTTCCCGCCGGATTGGATCGAAGCAGGACAGGAGAATAATTTCAGGAGTATCGTCAACAATAACTTCTACGCCGGTAATCATTTCGAAAGAGCGAATATTCCGCCCTTCCCGTCCAATGATCCGCCCTTTCATTTCGTCGTTGGGCAAATGAACGACCGAAACCGTCGTTTCCACAGCGTGATCGATGGACGTCTTCTGAATTGCTTCAATGATCAGTTCTTTGGCCTCGCGGTGCGCTGTTACCCGCGCCTGGTCACGGATATCTTTCATAATTTCTGCTGCTTCTTGCCGGGCCTTTTCAATCAAATCATCAATCAGCCGCTGCTTGGCCTCTTCCTTCGTTAATCCTGAAATCTCTTCTAGTTTTTTGGTCTGTTCCTCAAGGGCGCGGTCCAGCTCGCGGATTTTTTCTTCCAGTTCTTTTTCCCGCGCGAAAATCTCCTTCCGCAACCGGTTCAGATCTTCTTCTTTTTTCTTGAGAAAGTCTGCCCGCCTGTCCATATTGGCTTCCCGGGAAGCAATTTGGCGTTCTAGCCGCTGCAATTCGCTGCGGCGCTGGCGTGTTTCGCGCTCAAATTGCTGTTTGAGACGGTACCACTCGTCTTTGGCTTCTAGGATCTTCGTCTTTTTAATGCTTTCTGCTTCCCGTTCCGCCTCACGGATTATTTCCTCTGCGCGGCGGTGGGCATTTTCAATCTGCCGTTTCCCCACACTCAACCGCAGAAACCTTCCAAGCAGAAAGGCTGCCACGATGCCGACACCGGCCAGAATCCAACCGAGTACTGTCATTTCAACCTCCACATAAAAAAATCCCCACTTTATCGCATTCCCGGAGCCACCATCAGGCCCTCAAGAAATACATAAAGTGGGGATGGAACAAATCTCAAAAAACGCCAGAACTACACGTCTTGCAGTTTCTGGAGCAGCGTTTTTATGCGCTTCTCATACTGCTCAACAAGTTCCTCTTTTTCGGAGATCGCCTTAAACAGTTCGTCCGTAATATTCAAAGCAGCGAGAATGGCTACCTTGAGCGCAGATTTTACGGCAATTTTTTTGTCCACTTCCCGCATTTTTTCATCCACGTACTCAGCAACGCGGCGGATATATTGTTCATCTGCCACGCCGCGAATCGGATATTCTGTCCCGTAAATGTTCACCCGAACCGTCTTCTTCTCCTGTTCCATGCACGCATCCGCCGCTAAAGGAGATCCTCAATGGCATCCAGTTTTTGCAAAAGGCTTTCTATCTTTTCGCGCAGCCGCTCTTCCCGCCGCTGCACCTCTTCGACAGGGATTGCCCTTTTTTGTGACTGCTCCAGCTGTTCTTCAAGCATCCGAATGCGCTCTTCCCGATCTTTCAACTTTGATGCCAGTTCCCGGTTTTCCCCATGAAGACGTTCGCATTCCACTTTCAAGCTTTTACACTGCTCAATCAGCTGGAGGACCTTTTCTTCAAGCCTGTCGATGTTCGTATGCATCCTTTGCTCTCAGCCCTTTGCAACGGTTTACGTTCTCAATTCGGCGCCCAAGGTTTCCTTAACCCCCTTCAGTATGTCTTGAATGGATTGCTGGATTTCCTCGTCACTCAGCGTCCTTTCATGATGCTGGTAACGCAATGCAACGGCGATACTCTTCTTCCCACGAGGAACTTGTTGCCCCATGTACACATCAAAAATATTGACATCCCTGAGAATTGTTCCACCCCACTTCTTAATTTCCTCAACGAGCCGTTCCCCCGGCAATTGAAGATCAACCACAAAGGCAAGATCGCGCCGCACCCACGGAAAACGTGGTACAGGCTCAAATTGCCTCTGCCAACTAATGATAGAAAGAATTTCCTCCAAATTCAATTCAAAAATGTAACAGTCCGCTGGCAAATCATAAGAACGTTTAAAGTGCTCTCTTAATTTTCCCAGAATACCCACCTGCCTTCCATTGCTAATTACCTCCAATACTGGCTCTTCGACAGCCCAATGTTTCTGACACGGAGCAAATGTAACATCAGTATGAATTGAACGAAAAAAGGCTTCCACAAGGCCTTTGAGATCGAAAAAATCTACCTCGCGCGGTTTGTGTTTCCAGTGTTCCGGTGCCGTAGCCCCTACCAGCACCCCGGCAAGATGTAGCTCTTCCCGATGAGCTCCCTCCTCCACGAAAAAGGTTTTGCCAATTTCGAAGAGAAAAACCGACTCGTGCTGGCGAAAAAGGTTGTACTGGGCCAGGCGCACCATCGACGGGATCAGTGAAGGCCGCAACACGGCCATTTCTTCACTCAAAGGATTCATCAAACGGAGCGTTGCCCCAGGAAATGCCTGAAGAATGGGATCAGAGGATGAAACCATGCTATTGCTTACGGCCTCACTGAGCCCCCTTCCCACAAAAAAACGGCGGATTTCTCGCAAAAACCGCTCTTTGCGGTTCACTTCAGCTGTAAACGTCAGATGGGAATCCATTTTTTCCGGGATCGTATCATAGCCGATCAAACGGGCGATCTCTTCGATAAGATCGATCTCTCGCGTCAGATCTGGCCGAAAGGTTGGAACGGTTACCCGGAAACGGCCGGCACCTTGCTGTTCACCATTTTCCGGTTCTACCCCGCATTCCAAGCGATGAAGGAGATCCCGGACGTCCTCCACAGCCACAGGGCGGCCAAGGATCTTTTCAACCCGCTCATGACGAAGCAAAACCTGGGCCGGCCGGATGGGACGCGGATAGGCGTCGACCACCCCTTTCAAGAGGGTTCCCCCGGCAAGCTCGTTCATAAGCTGGGCAGTGCGGTTAATTACCTGAACCGTATCGTTGGGATCGACCCCCCGGCTGAACCGCATGGACGATTCAGTGGAAAAACCGAGACGGGAGGCGCTTCTGCGGATGAATTTGGGATCAAAATATGCACACTCGATCAGCACATCACGGGTGGACAGGCGGACCTCTGAATTCAGCCCCCCCATGATGCCACCAATTGCCACAGGCCGGACACCATCACAGATCAGGACGGTCCGGTCATCCAGTGTGTGCCCTTTCCCGTCTAGGGTAACAAACCGTTCCCCGTGGCGCGAAAACCGGACCACAATCTTTCCTTTTTCGATCAGGCTGAAATCGAAGGCGTGGAGCGGATGCCCCGTTTCTATCATCACATAGTTTGTGACGTCAACAATATTATTGATCGCGCGGATGCCAACCTGCCAGAGCCGCCAATGTATCCAGGCTGGCGAGGGCCGGATTTCCACATTCCGCAGCAGCCGGGCTGCATACCGAGGGCATCCTTCAGGCGCTTCAATTTCAACCACCACCAATTCTGAAGTGGGCGGGTCCGTTTCTTTCACATAGATCTTCGGCTTCCGCAGCGGCACATCCAGCGATGCTGAAATCTCCCTCGCGATGCCCAGAATGGATAGNCAGTCCGGCCGGTTGGGTGTGAGATCAATTTCGAAAATCCAATCTATTTTGGGAATGTAATGCGAAAGGCGGGTACCCTTTTCCCAGTTTGGGTCGCCAAGTATGGGCTCTTCCGCGTCCGATAAGCCGAGCCGCTGATAGCTGGCCAATTCCCATTCTCCGTTTTCAGAAACTGGGATCAAAACAATCCGGTCGCCTTTCTTAAAAGGGAATCCCTTGCGCTTAACGTTAAAAGCTGCAGATCCATCTGTTGCGGTGATTTCTGTCTCACCGACTTCCAGCACTTCGGCAATGGCTGCGGAAGAAACGTCATATTCCCGTTTTTCAACAGAATCAACCTCCAGCCCCAGCATTGTGAGGTGTTGAGCAAGTTGCTCTGGCGAAAGATCAAAATCCACAAATTCTCTGAGCCAGGAATAACTGCAGCGCATTTCGCCTCTCAGAATTGCTCCAGAAACCGAAGATCATTATCGAAGAAATAGCGAATATCGTTAATACCATATTTAAGCATCGCGATTCTCTCGACCCCCATCCCAAAAGCATAGCCGCTGTATTTTTCCGGGTCGTATCCCACATAGCGGAACACTTCCGGATCCACCATCCCGGCACCACTAATTTCCAGCCAGCCCGAATTTTTGCACGTTTTACAGCCTTCCCCTTTACAGATGATGCAGGTCATATCGCACTCGGCACTAGGTTCGGTAAAAGGAAAGTAGCTCGGGCGGAAACGGATCTTTACATCTTCGCCGAACATTTTTTTTGCGAAAATAGCAATAATGCCTTTGAGGTCGGCGAAGGAAACATCCGTATCCACGCAGAGTCCTTCCACCTGGTGAAAGAATGGTGAATGGCTTGCGTCCGGCGTGTCTTTCCGATAACATCGGCCCGGTGCAATCATGCGAATGGGGGGCTCCCTTTTCTCCATAACCCGTATTTGTACAGGAGATGTATGAGTGCGAAGGAGCAAGCGATTATCCAGGTAAAAGGTGTCGTGCATTTCCCGTGCAGGATGATCCGGAGGGATGTTGAGGGCTTCAAAATTGTAGTAATCCGTTTCAACTTCAGGCCCTTCTTCGATGGAAAAGCCCATTTCCGAAAAGATGTCCTTGATTTCTTCGAGCGTTTGCGTGATAGGATGCAGGCGCCCTATAAAAGGAACATATCCGGGCAGGGTGACGTCGATTTTTTCTTTTTGGCGTTCAAGCTGTTCGAGTTCTTCGGCACGGGATTTGAGAGCCTGCTGAAATGAAGTCCGAAGCGTATTCAGTTCCCTGCCGATGGCAGGCCGATCTTCAGGAGGAAGTTTTCCCAGCAAAGAAAACTGGGACTGGAGCAAGCCTTTCTTGCTGAGGTATTTAATGCGAACCTGCTCCAGCTCCTTCGGACTGGAGCAGGCCGCCAGATCCTGTTCAAACGAATTTTTAATCTGTTTAAGCTCATCGAGTTTTTGGTTGAGGTCAATTTCACCCATTGCAGTTTGTCCTTAGGCTCCTTTTACGCGCGCCGCCAGCTCCGCAAAGGCCTGTGGATCGCGCACGGCCATATCCGCCAGCACTTTGCGGTTCAAATCAATATTCAGCTCTTTCAATCCGTGCATAAACTGAGAATAAGAAAGGCCGTGCTCCCGGGCCGCTGCGTTAATGCGAATGATCCACAACCGGCGAAAATCACGTTTCCGCTGACGGCGGTCCCGGTAGGCATACTGTAGCGCCCGCTCAACGGCTTCTTTCGCATTGCGATACACATTTTTCTTCCGACCCCAGTACCCTTTGGCCAGTTTCAGCAGCTTTTTGCGGCGCCGCCGAGTAGCCACATTATTCCTTGCTCTTGGCATTTCTTTCTACCTCCCTCTGCTATACACAAATCATCCGTTTTACCTTTGCCTCATCCACGTCTGCAACATATCCAGCCTTGCGGAGGTTCCGTTTTCTTTTGGCAGACTTCTTGGTGAGGATATGGCTTTTGTACGCTTTGTAGCGCTTAATCCGTCCCGTTGCAGTCACACGGAAGCGCTTTTTTGCCCCACGGTTCGATTTCATCTTTGGCATTTCTTGTCACCTCACTTTTTCATGAAAAAAGCCACCAGATTCCGCCCTTCTTCCACAGGTCCCTTTTCCAGCTTGGCGATATCCGCCAGTTCTTCCTGGACCCGCTCCATCAAACGGTAACCAAATTCCTTGTAGGCCATTTCCCGGCCACGGAACATGATGGTTACCTTCAAGCGGTTTCCATCCTCCAGAAACTCGCGTGCATGACGGATTTTGTGAAGAAGATCGTGCTCTTCGGTTTTGGGTCTGAGCCGAATCTCCTTCACGTGAATGACATGCTGCTTCTTCCGTTGATCCCGCTCTTTTTTACTCAGCTCATACCGGAACTTCCCGAAATCCATGATCCGGCATACCGGTGGATTGGCCTGAGGGGCCACTTCCACCAGATCCAGCCCGTATTCATCTGCCTTATCCAGCGCCTCTTCCAACGATACAATGCCAATCTGTGTCCCGTCCGGTCCTACGAGCCGCACGCGGCTCGCTCGGATTTCGTCGTTGACCCGAAAGCGAATGTCCTTAATGTTCCCTCCCCTTCATTAAGTTTCGAGTGATTTTTCCGCAACCTCTTTCTTTATTTTCTCGATGAAAGCATGCAGGGCCATCTGACCGATATCTCCTACCCGCCGCTGACGGACCGCAACCTGCTCCGATTGGACCTCACGATCCCCTATTACCAGCATATAGGGTATCTTCTGTGTTTCGGCCTCGCGGATTTTGTACCCCACCTTTTCATTCCGGCTATCCAGTGCACTGCGAATCCCGGCAGCTATAAGCTGATCATGACACTGTTGGGCATATTCATGTTGTCGGTCTGTGATGGGAATGACCACAACTTGGGTCGGTGAAAGCCATACCGGAAAAGCACCGCCGTAGTGTTCGATCAAGATGCCAAAAAATCGCTCCAGCGATCCCAGAAGAGCCCGGTGAATCATAATAGGACGGTGGGGCTGGCCATCATCACCAATATACTGAACATCAAAACGTTCCGGATTGTTGAAATCCACCTGGATCGTTGTACACTGCCAGTACCGTTTCAGGGCGTCGCGGATTTTTATATCGATCTTGGGTCCATAAAAAACGCCTTCTCCCGGATCAATTTCATATTCCAGGTTCCGGATCTCGAGGGCCTGTTTCAGGGCATTGGTTGC
>MTOL01000324.1 GCA_002011685.1 Deferribacteres bacterium JdFR-76 | reverse complement strand
CCCTCCTGCGACGGCACGTAAGTTACCGGAATCTTTGAGCATTTTCATTCATTTCAAAGAACGTTTGTTACCTGCTTTCCCCCATCACGTCTGAAGATCCAAAAAGCCACTTAAACGCGGGTAAAACAGCCAATTCCACCAGTGCATGAGGTTTTTCGGCCTGCTCCAGCAACGCCTCGACATGCTTCTTCCAGCGCCCGTCCATATTTGTCTTTTCAGCCGTCGCATCCAGTGCTTCCAGAGCAGCTTCTGCCAGCCGAGAAAGTACCTTTGAAAGCGGCTCAATTTCTATCAACACCGGTGATGTTTCCAGCAGCGGCCGAAGCCTCGCGTGATTTTCCTTCCAGAGCAAAAGCTGTGAACGGATTTCTTTCTCCAGCATTTTCTGCTCATCTTCGCCGGCCTGAAAATAGGCCTCTACCAGCCAGCAGAACTCCCGGGCCACCTTGGCATCCGGCCTGGCTGTGTCCACAATCCGCGTGAGCGGCGTCAGCTGAGTATGGGGCTTCAGCTGGTTCCTGCGGTAGCCTTTCACAGGTTCAACCACATCCAGAAGAACCCGCAGGGCTTCCGGATCACGATAGCCGGCCAGACGGCGGAGCATCATTCCATAGTTCTTTTCATGCNTGAGCCCCAGTTCTTCCAGCTGAAACGAAATCCTCTCAAGCCGCCGGTACATGTCTTGAACATCGCATACCGTAGGCGGAGACCAGAAGCGCTCNGCAATGGCAGCCAGCCGCGGCCAGATCCTGGAATCGATATTTTCTTCCCATACAAACTCTCCCCACATACAGGCCTCGCCACCGAGAATGCGAGCCCGCTCTTCCCGGGTCAGCGAATCCTCCTCGGAAACCGGATCGTTCAAATAATGTTCTTCAGCGGAATAGTTCAAATCAAGATAGTAGCCGCTGGAAAGGATGGAACGGTACCCTTTTCTCGCCGCAGCTACCATGGACTCACGGCCGCGCCATGATTGAATCACCATGTCGTCCGGCATCCCATCCGTCAGAATTTCATCCCATCCTACCATAATCCGGCCGTACTTTTTCAGAATCCTGGAAATCCGCCGGTTGAAAAAGGCCTGAAGTTCATGATTGTTGCGGATCCCGTGCTCTTTCATGAATTTTTGGATCCGTTCACTCTGATTCCAGTGTTCCGCTTTGTGATGCTTATGTTCTACTTCGTCTCCGCCAATGTGAAAATAGGGATCGGGAAAGATGGCAACCATCTCTCCAAAAAAGCGGTCCAAAAAGTTGTACACTTCTTCTTTGGAAGGATCCATAACCGGATTCTGGATGCCCCAATTTCGGATGATTTCATAGGGGCCGGGAGCAGCAGCCAGTTCCGGATAACCTACCAGCCAGGAAGTGGTATGGCCGGGCACATCAAATTCCGGGACCACCCGGATCCCCCGCTCATCGGCATACTGGACAAGAAAACGGAGCTGGTCCTGCGTGTAATACAAACCATCGGATCCCATTTTGTGCAGCCGCGGGAAAATTTTACTTTCCACACGGAATCCTTGGTCATCCGTAAGATGCAGATGAAGCACATTGAGTTTCACGGCTGCCATTCCATCGATGTTGCGGAGCAATACTTCGAGAGGGAGAAAATGCCGCGCCACATCGATCAGGAGGCCGCGCCATAGAAACCGTGGCTGGTCCTCTATCTCCACACAAGGAAAGTAAAAGGAGGCGGTATCGGACTGGAGCAGCTGAAGCAGGGTTTCCAGCCCCCGTAAAATACCGACATCCGTTTCGGCCTCCAGCCGGATAGCCGCGGGGGTAACGGCCAGCCTGTAGGATTCATTCATCTCTAAATGGGCCCGGGGAACAGTGTGCTGAAAGCGGATTTGCACCAATGGCTGTTGATTTTCTTCTGCAATATCCCGAACTGGCCGATCAAGGCCCGTGCGTCCTGCCAACCGCACCAGAAAACGCCGGGCTGCCGTCCGAATGCGTTGACTCTGAGGCCCTAAAACCGATAAAGGATTCAGTTCTTTCAACCGGAATGTTCCGCTTTGTTGCCGTACTTTAAGCGGATAGGGCATCAAATTCAACGGCGTCTGAGCCATCACAGGTTGTGATATCATAAAAAACACTCCTGTAAGCAAAACCAGATTCGGTATTTTTCCAACCAATGTGCCTCTCCAATTTCTCTTCCAAAATTCACAGGGCGTGCACTTCATCATTCAGTCTGAATCCGAAACGCCGGGGGGACCTCCCTTTGCCTGCCAGACAGAATTCCACAAAAGTACGTGCTCCATGCAGAGCGGCCAGACCATTGGGAACCTGGGATGCCATTAGCCGCACTCCCGAGCGGTGAATTGGCAGAACTGCTTCCGAAAAATGACGGCGGAGCGGAGTGAACAACAAATCGCCAGCCTCTGTAATTCCACCGAAAAGAATAATCGCTTCCGGATCAAATAATACAGCAAGATTGGCCAGGGCTGCTCCAAGAATCTTGCCGGTTATTTCAAAAACTTCCATGGCAACCGGATCTTTCTCCTCCGCAAGCTGGCTAACTATTTCTGGAGTGATTCTATCAGCAGGAATCTGGGAGAGAGGGGTATCCATCTGAAAGCGAATGAGGCATTCCAGTGCAGTTCTACGGATCCCATTTGCCGACACATAGGCTTCCAGGCACCCAAATCTTCCGCAGTTGCATCGCCGACCGTCCGGCAGAACAGTAACATGACCGAATTCTCCTGCAAATCCACCATTCCCGAGAAGCAGTTGTCCTCCTGCTACAATTCCCGCCCCGACACCGGTACCGAGGGTAACCACAATAAAATCATCCATTCCCCGGGCACCTCCGACCCGCCATTCTCCAAGCGCAACCGCGTTGGCGTCATTCAAGATACAAACGGGACAGGGAAAATGCTGGGAAATCAAAGCGTGAAGATCCACCTCACCCCAGGGAAGATTAGCGGGTGCAACCAGCCGGCCGGAACGATCCACACTGGGAACGGCGACACCTATTCCCCGCAAATCAGCTACAGATTTCCCGCGCGGCAGATGCCTGTTCACCCATTTCCCCAGAAATTCCACGAACTGCTTCGGTTCCGGGAATTGCCCTGTTTCCGTTGTATCCACATTTGCAATTTGACCTTTCTCATCCATAATGGCCATGGAAATATTGGTACCACCAATATCTACGGCGCACAACAACCGAGGCTTTTCCGACTCCACTTTCTCGTTCCCCTTTTAGCACAGTCCGGTTTTCCCATTGCACAATTTTTGAAAAGACGGGCTGAAGTTTATTTTGTTGTATCGACCAACAATCCCATGAAAACAAAGAATTCTCTACCTTACAGGACCCTCTAACGGATGATCCGGTAATCTGTGAAAAGTTCACTTATTGCCAGCGTGGCCGCACCGATCAGCTGAGGACGTCCTTTCAGACTGGACGGATATAGCTGCACATTCTTTTCCAGCCCGAAAAAGGTGCGGCGTGAAATTGTCTTTTTCATTTCCGGGTAGATCAAATCGAAAGCCTGGGCAATCTCCCCTCCCAGTACAACCGCTTGCGGATCGACCGCTTTCAGAATATTGGCGATTCCCAGCCCCAGATAATGTCCGGTTTGTACCAGAGTTTCCCGGGCTTCCTCTTCCCCAGCCCTGGCACGACGGATCAACTCCCCAATGGTTAGTTCGCTGGCGTAGCTCAGGCTCTGCCGCTTGAGCACCAGATACCGTTTGATCGTAGCGGGGTTGGAAGCGTAGGCTTCCCAACAGCCGTAATTGCCGCAGGAACAGAGTTCTCCCCCTTCGATGATCGTGGTGTGGCCGAATTCGCCGGCAGCATTGTGCTCGCCATCCACCAGATCACGGTCCAGAACAATCCCAGCCCCCACACCATCCCCCACATATACATACACGAAATTGCGGAATTTGCGCTCTTTTGGGGCGAACCACAGTTCCGCCAGGGTTGCGGCTTTCGCATCGTTGTTGATGGCCAGAAACGCCCCGTCTCCGTAAATATCGGAAACCACTTTTCCAATACGAAAATTCTCCCAGCCAAGCCGCGGCGCATAGTGCACCCGCTGTTCTCTCTGGTCTACAATGCCCGCAATCGTTATCCCGATCCCGCACAGCTGCTGAATCTGATGACTCTGTTGAATCTCTTTCAGCTCTTCTAAACAGCGTTTGACCAGTTTTTCGGGGGAATCTGGCGATTCGTATATCGTGGCTGTTGAAACGAAACTCCCATCAATATCAGCAATTGCAATAATGCTGTCTGGAACATCAAAATTGATGGCTCCAACGAAGTGCCTTCCCAACTTAAGTTTAAGGTTGATCGGGTTGCGGCCGATCTTTTTGTCCTGCCACTCCTCTTCAAAGATCAGTTCTTCTTCCAGCAATTCGCTTACAATGCTTGAAACCGTACTTTTGTTGAGTCCAGTTAGACGGGCAATCTCCGAACGAGAGATCGGCTGCAATTCTCGTATTACGTTAAGAATAACGCCCCGGTTGATATTGCGGACAAGCTTGGCGTTGCCACTGATGAAGAAATATTCGTCTGAACCCATGGCTTTTTTGTTGGTTAATCCAACAAAAATCTAATGATTCATCCACACTTTGTCAAGGACTTTTTTCATCCGCCATTCTTATTTTGCGCCGGCCCGTTCGCAGATGCAGCTCCGTCCCCCAGCAATGTGTGGCCGATCCAATCTACTCCCCCCGCTTTTATCCGAGATCCGGATCCTTTTTGCCGGAATAGATATCCCGGTGGGCTCGAACAAAAAAGGGGCTTCCCACAGGAAGCCCCGAGAGAAACCCTTCCAAAGGTTAGCCGCTCCGGCTTTCAGTCGGTTTTAGAAATCTGATAATTGGGCGCTTCTTTTGTAATAATCACATCGTGAGGATGACTTTCACGCAAACCGGCCTGGGTCATGCGGATAAACCGTGCTTTGTGGCGCATCTCCTCAATTGTGCGGCAGCCGCAGTAACCCATGGCGCTGCGCAGTCCCCCAACCATCTGGAACACCATATCCGACAGTTTACCGCGGTAGGGTACCATGCCTTCGATGCCTTCGGGGACCAGTTTTTTCTGTGCAGCCTCCTGAAAATAGCGGTCAGCGCTTCCTTCTCTCATGGCAGAAAGTGATCCCATTGCGCGGTAGACTTTGTAGCTCCGCCCTTCATAGAGAATGGTTTCGCCAGGGGCCTCATCCAGCCCGGCAAACAAGCTCCCGATCATGACAGAATGGGCTCCCGCTGCAATAGCCTTGGCGATGTCTCCCGTCTGTTTAATCCCACCATCTGCAATAACAGGTATGTTATAGCGCTCCGCTACGCGCGCACATTGCATGATGGCCGTAATTTGTGGAACGCCAACTCCCGCTACCACCCGGGTGGTGCAAATGGACCCCGGTCCGATTCCCACTTTCACTGCATCAACACCGGCTTTAATCAGATCCTCCGTTCCTTCGGCTGTCGCTACATTGCCGGCGATCAGTTCCAGTTCCGGGTATTGTTTTTTGATGGCCTTGACCGTTTCCAGAACTCCACGGGAGTGACCGTGCGCTGTATCCACCACGACAACATCCACCTCTTCTTCAACAAGAGCCGCAACGCGGTCCATGGTATCGGGGCTCACTCCTACCGCTGCTCCCACCCTCAACCGGCCGTGCTCATCCTTACAGGCATTGGGATAGGTCTTCCGTTTTTCGATGTCTTTCACCGTGATCAGCCCGCGAAGCCGAAATTCATCGTCCACAATTAGCAGCTTTTCAATGCGGTGTTCCTGGAGGAGCCGTTCTGCCTCTTCCAGTGTGGTGCCGACAGGAGCTGTGATCAGATTTTCACGGGTCATCACTTCAGAAACGGGGGTATCTTCGGGAACCCCGAATCGCAAATCGCGGTTGGTGAGAATCCCTACCAGTTTTTCGCCTTGCACAATGGGCACTCCTGATATCCGGTAGCGGGCCATGATCTCCAGGGCGTCGCGCACTTTGGCATCCGGCGGAAGGGTTACCGGATCAATGATCATCCCGCTTTCCGACCGTTTCACCTTATCTACTTCCGCCGCCTGGCGTTCTATGCTCATGTTGCGGTGTAATATGCCAATTCCACCTTCCCGGGCTAAAGCAATAGCCAGCTCCGCCTCCGTTACCGTGTCCATGGCCGCGCTTACGAGAGGAATGTTCAAAGAAATCCGCCGCGTCAGAAGGGTCTGCACCAATACTTCCTTAGGCAGCACATCGGACTTGGCGGGAACCAGCAACACATCATCAAACGTGAGCCCTTCACCAATAACTTTGTGATCCACATCCATTGTCTTTCCACTCCTTTTCTTTCCCGATTCTTTTTGTATCAATGATCCTTCTATAGAAAAAATGGGCCAAGCGGCCCGCTTTCACCAGAAACCTGGTATTCAAAATTTACAATAATTGGACCTCTTTTTCCACGCTTTTCAGAAGCTCAAAACTTCTGATCAACTCTGCGGCTTTTTCGATTTCTGGCGCCAGGAAACGGTCGTGATCCAGAAAAGGAACCTTATTGCGGAGGGCAGTGAGCGCCAGGTTGACGCCTTTTCCAGACTGAAGTGGAGCCCGTAAATCCAGAGCTTGTGCCGCTGCCAGCGCTTCAATGGCAAGAATCCGCTCCAGATTTTCCAGTACCTGCCACAGTTTGTTGGCAGCATTGGGACCCATGCTCACAAAATCCTCTTTATTGGCAGAGGTTGGAATGGAATCCACACTGGCGGGATGTGCCAGCCCTTTGTTTTCTGATGCAAGGGCTGCTGCTGTTACCTGGGCAATCATGAAACCGGAATTCAGGCCCGGACGCGGTGTCAGGAAATCGGGCAGTTCGCTAAAATTGGAATCCATCAGCATGGCAATGCGCCGTTCCGAAATGTTGCCCAGTTCTGCCATGGCGATGGCCAGAAAATCCAGGGCAAGGGCCACAGGTTCTCCGTGAAAATTTCCGCCCGAGAGTATCTCGCCCTCGTCCGGGAAGATCAGGGGATTATCCGTTACGGCGTTTAACTCCCGTTCAAAAATGGTTCGCACAAAACCCACTGCATCCCGCACCGCTCCGTGAACCTGGGGGGTACAGCGGATGGAATAGGCATCCTGTACTTTTTTGCATTCCATATGGGACCGGCGGATTTCGCTATGTTCCAGAAGGGCCACCAGGTTTCTTGCCACTTTTTTCTGACCTTCCTGGCCTCTGACTTCCTGAATCCGTGGATCGAAGGCGACGGGCGTACCTTTCAGGCCATCGGTTGTCATGGCCGCAATAATATCTGCGATCTTTGCCAGGCGTTCTGCCCGGTAGACGCCGAGGGCTCCCACGGCCGTCATATACTGCGTTCCATTGATCAGAGAGAGTCCCTCCTTTTCGGCCAGCTGGAGAGGGGCCAAACCGGCCTTTTCCATCGCTTTTCGGCCCGGTAACCGCTCGCCGTTTACAACCGCTTCGCCTTCTCCAATCAAAACAAGGGACATGTGTGCCAGGGGAGCCAGATCGCCCGAAGCGCCCACGCTTCCCTTAGCCGGAATAACCGGATGAATCCCGCGGTTTAGCATCTCCACAAGTAATTTGATGACCTGCACACGCACTCCGGAATGTCCGCGCAGCAAGTTATTCACTTTCAGCGCCATAATGGCACGCACGACTGANAGCGGTGCTTCTGGGCCAGTTCCGCAAGCGTGGCTGCGCAACAAATTCACCTGTAACTGGCTGGCCTTTTCCGGNGAAATCTGTACATCACTCAATTTGCCAAAACCGGTGGTTACGCCGTAAACGATCCGCCCTTCCTGCACCGCTTTTTCCACAATTTTGCGCGCAGCCTCCACACGCTCCAGGGCCTGTGGCGAAACTTCTACAGGTTCCGATTCAACGGCAATACGCCACAATTCGTCAAGATTGAGATTTTTGCCATCCAGTTGCACACTCATTGTCTCACCTCTTGCAAGTTTTTACTCTTCATATGAATAGATGAGAACACGGTCGCCATTGTCCTGATGAAACCATGTGGCAACTTTCTGTTCCAGTTCCTCCATGTCGGAGATCACTTCTGGTTCAACCGGGAGGGAATGATAAAAAAGCGAACCGTAGCGGCTCATCAGGATACGCGAATCCAGTAGAATCACAACACCGCGGTCCGAGCGGGACCGGATCAGCCGACCAAAGCCCTGGCGGAATTTCAGTACAGCGTTGGGCAGGATNNACTCGNAAAAGCTGCTCTTTCCCTGCTTTTCCAGCCGTTCTGCACGGGCCTCCACGATGGGTTCGGATGGCACGTCAAACGGAAGTTTCGTAATTATAAGGAGCTCCAGTGCTTCGCCCGGAAGATCTACACCTTCCCAGAAACTTTGCGTTCCTAACAGAACATGGG
>MTOL01000519.1 GCA_002011685.1 Deferribacteres bacterium JdFR-76 | reverse complement strand
AATTCAGCACGTCACAGCCGGCCGCTACCGGGAAGTGCGCGTGGACCCAGCCGATATGACGCTGAATGTGCTAATCCCGGAAATTGATCATCCGGATTCGGCAGATCTGCTCAGTCTGGGAACCCAGGAGCAAATTTACCTGCTGCTGCGNGTTGCTTTGGCCCGGATCCTGAGCGAAAACCGGGAACCTCTGCCGCTTATTCTGGATGATCCCTTTGTCCATTTTGACCACGAACGGATGTCCCGGATGCTGAATTTCCTGAAAGCCCTCAGTGAAAAAAATCAGATCTTGCTTTTTACCAAAGAACCTTTTATCCGGGAGTGGTGGGTGGACCACCTGGAAGACGGCATGTATCTTGTTCACGAACTTTCCACATAGGTTATTGGCCCGGGGCCTTTTGATTCTTTGGGTGCAAGATCGTGAAGAAGAGGGACCGGAACACGGCGGTTTTCGTGCGGGATTCTTTACTGGTGGAAGCGATCTACGCCTATCTGAAGGAGCAGAATGCACCGGTAGCCGCCTCGGAGCTGGGCAAGAAAATTCTGAAGATCGCCAATCTCCCGGACGATGTGGCCGACAAAATGGTGGATGTTCTGCTTGGGGAAGACCGTCGGTTTCGCAAACTGGAAGATAATCAATGGACCCTGCGTCTGGAACCACCGCCCGAAGGGGAACTGAAAAGGCTGCATTACTGCATACTGGATGTGGAAATCACCGGACATGCCCGGTCACCGCGCATTATCGAAATTGCAGCTGTGCGGCTGGAAAATATGGCACCCTCCGGAGAATTCCACCGCTTTGTCAATCCTGGGCGCGCCATTTATCCCAAAGTGCTAAACCATACCATCGTCGATACCGAAATGCTGCGAACCGCTCCGAAAATAGAGGAGATCTTCCCGGAATTTTTTCAATTTATCGGGAACCGGATTCTCGTGGCCCATAATGCCCATTTTGATCTGCGGATGCTGAACCGGGAGCTGCGGCGGATATCACACATGAAACTTGCCAACCCGGTGATCGATACGCTGAAGGTGAGCCGCCGCTGTTTGCCCGGAGTGGATACGCAGCGTCTTCCGGAGCTGGCACGCTATTTTGGCGTGGCGCTGGAGGAGCATCACCTGGCCCGGGACGATGCCCGCGCTCTGGCACATATTTTTCCAAAATTGGTCGATTTGCTGGCCGAGGAGGGAATTACACACCTTAGCCAGATGAAGGAATTTATGATTGGAGCTCCGCCCGCAACGGCAGGACATTGCTGAGAGGGCAATCTGGACCAGGTTCCTCTGTGGAAGCCCGAGGCTCAAAATTGCGGGTCAGTTTTTTGGACCGCTCCTCTGCCGGATCTCTGCGGTATGGAAGCGGTCATTTTCGGGTCGGAGGGGGGAAATAAAATCATAACTTCAATTATCTAAATAGGTTACCTCTTCTTCCTCCTTTTGTGATTTTTGGGTTTTTCCTATTGCATTTTGCCTGCTTCCGTTCCGGCTGTAAAAAAAATGCAACAAACTATTTTTTTCTTGACAACTTAGGGTAAAATTGGTATTATTAGGCAGCATTAGGAATAAATAGGAATAAATAGGGAAAAACGGGTCCCGTGAATACGTTTAATGGGAGCGCCAGGGCGACGGTAGAAGAGAATGGGCGCCTGAGCCTTCCCAAAAAGTTTTATTATGCCATTGACGCCAACGAGCGCGATGAGCTGTATTTGACCATCGAGAGGGACCCATGCATTCTGGTTTATCCGAAATCCCGCTGGGAGGAGCGGATGCGGAAGCTTTCCGCTCAGGATATGGAAGAGGATCCGGAGATCATGCGGAAGGTGCGGTTGCTCCAGCGGAAGATGCGTCCGGTTAAGGTGGATAAGCAGGGGAGGTTTTACCTGCCCACCGATTTGAAGGAAAAGGTTGGAATTGGCCGGAATGTGGAGATTCTTGGGGCCATCACGCGGATGGAAATATGGGCACCCGAAAAACTGGATGAGTATGAAGAATCGGGTCCGGGGGTGTTCTGAAGCGGCGGCCCTGACTGCTTTTGAATAGAATCGGATTTTCTTACGTCTCAGGGAAGAGACGTTACCGGTTGCCAGGGATGGCGCTTTTGATCTGGAGCCGATCCGTCGAAACTGGGGCAATTTGGGAGGGAAGGAGGACATGGCCATTGCCTTATCCCGGTATCTTCAGCCGGAGCCAGCGGAGCGCATTTCCATCCCTGACGCGGAACTTGATCTCACCGATCAGGCTATAACATTTGATCGGCGCCAGGAGATCGGGATCGGGATCACCTTCCCGATTGCCGAGGATGGCATTTTACTGGGCAGAGGGTATTATCAGTTGACGCAGATGGAAAAAAATCCGACACCGTTTTTTCATATTCCGGTTCTGGTGGATGCGGTGTTGAGCTATTTGCTGGTGAATCCGGATGGGACATATGTGGACTGCACGGTGGGGGGCGGGTCCCACAGCCGGGCCATTCTTCAGCGCCTTTCTGACAGGGGGCGGCTTATAGCCCTGGATGTGGATGAAGAAGCGCTGGAGGTTGCGGAGAAAAATCTTGCACCGTGGCGGGAGCGCGTCCGCTTTGTGAAAGGGAATTTCAGCGCCCTGGCGGAGCATCTGGATGGCCTGGGTGTGGATTACGTGGATGGCATTCTGATGGACCTTGGGGTTTCTTCTCACCAGATCGATGCCGACTACCGGGGGTTCAGTTTTCAGCGTCCCGGGCCGCTGGACATGCGTATGGACCGCCGACAAAAGACCGGGGCATATCATGTGGTCAACACGTATCCGGAAGCGGAGCTGCGGCGTATTTTCCGGGAGTATGGCGAAGAACGGCATGCCTCTCGCATTGCCCGCAAGATTGTCGAAGCCCGCAAAGAGCGGGAAATCGATTCCACCGAAGCGTTGGCACAGATTGTACGTTCGGCCGTGCCGGGAGAATATCAGGTGAAATCGCTGGCCCGGGTTTTTCAGGCCATCCGCATCGAGGTGAACCGCGAGCTGGTTCACCTGCGTCTGGGTCTGGAAGCGGCTGCCGATCGCCTCAAAAGTGGAGGGCGGCTGGTTGTCATCTCTTACCATTCTCTTGAGGATCGCATTGTTAAGAACTTCATCCGAGAAAAGGAAGGCCGCTGTATCTGCCCGCCTGAATTCCCTCAGTGTGTCTGTAACCGCATCGGTATTTTGCGAAATCTGACCCGGAAGCCGATCGTTCCGGATGAGCAGGAAATCCGCAATAATCCGCGGTCCCGCAGTGCCAAACTGCGGGCGGCAGAAAGGGTGTAACTGGCCGAAAAAACAGGAGGTACCTTGAGGCGCCGTTCTTCCAGAAAACACGGGCGGGTCCGGATTAATCGCCGGAAACCGCGAGCGTTAAACTGGAACTTTCTGGGCGTTGTGCTCATGCTGACGCTGTTCGGCATCGCTCATCTTTTGCAGCGCACAGAAATGAAGCGGATGATCCGCCAGATGAACGACCTGCAGCGTCAGGTGGAAGATCTGGTGCAGGAAAACCGCCGGTTACAGATCCGCATGATTGAGCTTTCCAGTGCCAGCCGCATCGAAAAAATCGCCCGGGAGAAGCTGGGGATGGTTCCGCTCCGCCAGCCGCCGACGGTTCTGAAGTTGCCATCGGTAGACAGGGAGAGACGTGAGCCGCCGGAATGGGCCGCTGCAAACAAACCGGCCCGGGATCTTGCTCTGCTTAATCCGCAGGTGCTCATCGGGCAGCTGGAGAAATAGGATGCGCAGGTCGATTGTACGGCTATGGATCGGTTTTGCTCTTCTGGCTTATTTGGGCCTGATTACCCGGCTCTTTTTTATTCAGGTCCTGGAAAAGGACCGCTTTCAGCGTCTGGCTGTGGGACACTCCGAGCGAAAGGTCAAACTTCTGGCCGAACGCGGCGCCATCTATGACCGCAATTTTGTCACGCTGGCGTTTGACCTGAAGCAGTATTCATTTGGGGTCAATCCGGGCCGGGTGGAAAACCGCAACGAACTGGCGCGGACTTTTGCACGGTTGACGGGAAATCCGGTTGGCCATTATTCGAGGCTACTGCGGGGCAACCGGTTTGTCTGGCTGGCGCGGGGGGTCGATGAAAAAATCGCAGAGAAAATTCCTCTGAAACGGTTCGATTCCCTGGTCCGGGAAAAGGAACTGGGCCGCTACTATCCATACCAGCAGCTGGCTGCCCATGTGTTGGGGTTTACAAGCATCGATCATGTTGGTCTGGGTGGGGTGGAGAAGTATTACGAGAACTATTTGCAGGGGCAGCCCGGGTACAAACTGGTCCGGCTGGATGTTTGGCGGCGCTGGGTGCCGGTCGCCAACGCTCCCGTCCAGCAACCCGTGAACGGAAACAGCATCGTTCTGACGCTGAACATCGATTACCAGCGGGCTGTGGAGGAGGAGCTGCGGCGCGGTGCGGAGGCGGTTGGGGCCCGTTCTGCCATGGCCGTTCTCATGGACCCGAATACCGGTGAGATTCTGGCCCTGGCGTGCTATCCGGGGTTCAACCCGAACCGCTTTGCCAGCTATTCCGCCGCGGCGCGCCGCAATCGCGTGCTGGTGGATCCGTACGAACCCGGGTCTACGTTTAAGCTGGTTACAGCAGCCGCTGCCCTGGAAAGCGGCACGATCCGGCCCGGGGACCGGATTTTCTGCGAGAATGGCCGCTGGTCAGTTCCGGGAGGAGCCATCCGGGATCACAAACCCTACGGATGGCTTACTTTTGCCGAGGTTTTTGCCAATTCGTCCAATATCGGGTTTGCAAAGGTTGCTCAGCGGGTGGGCAAACACCGTATTTTCAGTTATGCCCGGGCTTTTGGTTTTGGGGAAGCAACGGGGATCGATTTGCCCGGGGAGTCGAAGGGTAAATTGCCCAACCCGATCCGCTGGAGTCGGAGCGATCTGTACCGCATTCCGATCGGTTACGGTGTACTGGTTACAGCTATCCAGCTGGTGAATGCCTACGCTGCAGTGGCCAACGGGGGGTACCTGTTGCGCCCGCATGTGCTCAAAGCGGTAGTGTCGCCCAACCTCATGGAGGTGATCCGGGAGGTCCGGCCCGATACCATCCGCCGTGTTCTCAAACCGGAGACAGCGCGCACACTAAAGGCGCTCCTGCGGCAGGTGGTGGAGAAGGGAACCGGTCGAAAAGCAGCNATCGATGGAGTGGCGGTGGCTGGAAAAACCGGAACTGCCAAAAAGCTGGACCCCAAAACCAAGAAATATTCCGCGGGAAAATATGTCGCATCGTTTGTGGGGTTTGCCCCATACGACCGGCCGCGTTTTGTTTGCCTGGTGGTGGTGGATGAGCCAAAGTATCCCAATTATTACGGCGGACAAGCGGCCGCCCCCATTTTCCGGAATATTTTGAAGCGGATTCTCGGTGAAGTTGTTCGTCCGGCGCCCAGCAGGACGCGCCCCGTTGCAGTGGCTGGCAATCGCTGGCGGGTTCCGGACGTCAGGGAACTTTCGCCGGGCGAAGCCAAATCCATTCTTACCGGTTACGGCTTCCGGGTGGAGGTACAGGGGAAAGGAACGGTGGTTCTGGAGCAGGAGCCAGTGCCGGGAACGTTGCTGCCCAGGGGGGAACGGATTCGCCTTTCCGTTGGGAACCGGCGATCGGATCATTCTCTTCCCTCGCGGGTACCCGATGTGCGCGGCAAAAGCCTGCGCGAGGCCATTGCGGTGCTTACCGAAGCAGGGTTCGAACCGGTGGCAGAGGGCAGCGGTTACGTGGTCCGTCAGGATCCACCACCGGGCCGCAAACCGGTTTCGCGCAGAATTCGGATTGTGTGTAAACCGGCATCCGGGTGAGGCATGGTTGCGCTGGAGTGGACATCGTTCCGGCAACTGCTTCCGGATGGAGCTCTGGTGGAAGGAAGCACACCGCAGAAAGTGGTCGGTGTTTCGCAGGACACCCGATCGCTCCGCACCGGCGAAGTGTACGTGGCTTTACGCGGTGAGCGCTTTGATGGACATCAGTTTGTGCCGCAGGCATTTCAGAAAGGTGCGGTGGCTGCCATTGTGGAGAAAGGCTGGAAGCCTGAGACGCCCCTACCACCGGATGCACTTCTTATCCGAGTTGAAGACCCGCTGTACGCCTTGCAAACCATAGCCCACCGGTACCGGATGCGTTTCCGTGTGCCAGTGCTGGCTATTACCGGGACCAACGGGAAAACCACCACCAAAGAGATGGTGGCAGCTGTGCTGGCCAAGAAATTCCGGGTGGTTAAAACCCGGGGAAATCTCAACAATCATATTGGCCTGCCATTGTCTCTGCTGGCTATCGATGTGCAGACCGAAATTGCAATCATGGAAATGGGAACCAATCATTTTGGAGAAATCCGCCGGCTGTGTGAAATTGCCCGACCGACCCACGGCCTGATTACCAATATTGGCGCAGGACACTTGGAATTTTTTGGCAGCGTGGATGAAGTGGCGAAAGCCAAGGCTGAGCTGTTTGAGTCCCTTCCGGAAGATGGTGTTGCATTCGTTAATCTGGATGATCCGCGGGTTGTGAAGATCGGTGAGGGCGTTTCACGGAAATTTACGTTCGGTTTCACCGGAAGTCCGGATGTGAAAGGGGAATTTCTTGGATTGGATACTTTTGGCCGTGCGCGGTTGCGTTTCCGGCAGAGCAGACCTATTCAACTGAAGGTGCCGGGAAAGCACCAGGCTGCCAATGCCCTCGCGGCGGCGGCCGTAGGGGTGTTCTGGGAAGTGCCGCCCGAGGAGATTTGCCGTGCACTGGAAGAGTTCTCCGGTTATGCACGACGGATGGAAGTGTTCGAATGGAATGGGATTCATGTACTGTTTGATGTTTACAATTCCAATCCTGATTCGTTGCGGGCCGCCCTGGAAACCCTGGCTCATGTGAGGGCAAATNCAGGGAGCCGGGCCCTTGCGGTTCTGGGCGATATGCTGGAACTGGGGGAAGCAGCGGAGCAGGCTCATTTTGAAGGAGGCAGGCTTGCGGCCCGTTTGGGCGTGGATGTTCTTTTAACGTATGGGGAATTTGGGGAAGTCTTTTGCAAAGGGTACCGTTCAGAAGGCGGTAGGGAATGCGCCGCATTTGCGGAGAAACCCGCCTTGGCCAAAAAACTGGCCGGTCTGCTCCGGCCCGGGGATGTGCTGCTATTGAAAGGCTCGCGGGGTGTAGCGATGGAGACGGTGTGGGAGGAAGTTAAGCAGTGCTGGAAGTCATCTTAGAAGCCAGGAGGTCGAATGCTCTATCACCTGCTGTATCCGTTGAGGGACATTTTCTTCGGCTTTAACCTGTTCCGGTACATTACGTTCCGGTCTGCAGCAGCGGCCATTCTGGCCCTGCTTATTAGTTTCTGGGTGGGGCCGAAGATCATCCGCTACATGCGTGCTCGGCAGATTGGCGAGGAAATTGATCCGGATGTTCCGGAGCGGCACCGGAGCAAGGCCGGTACCCCCACGTTTGGCGGACTCATCATTCTGGTTTCTGTTCTGGTTCCAACGCTCCTTTTTGCGCGGCTGGATGTGATTTTTACCCAGGTGATGCTCTTTGTTACCCTGTTTATGGGCGGAATTGGTTTTCTGGATGATTATCTGAAAGTGGTCAAAAAGTATCCCAAGGGGTTGATTGGGCGGTACAAACTGGCCGGTCAGATTACCGCCGGACTGGTGCTCGGGCTGGTGGTATGGCTTTCTCCGGTGTATGAAGGAATCCATTCGCAAACGTTTTTGCCTTTTTTTAAGGACTACGTAATTGATCTGGGGATTTTTATCATCCCGGTGGCGGTTCTGGTTCTTACGGCGACGTCCAATGCGGTAAATCTTACCGATGGGCTGGATGGTCTCGCTGTGGGGCTGGTGGGCATTGCGGCACTGGCCTGGGCGGCGATCAGTTACGTGAGCGGCCGTGTGGACTTCAGCGCATATCTGAACATTATGTACCTCCGCGGGGCGGGCGAATTGACTGTTTACTGTGCAGCAATGCTTGGCGCCTGTTTGGGATTCCTCTGGTTCAATGCCCATCCGGCGGAGATCTTTATGGGAGATGTAGGGAGTCTGAGCCTGGGAGGAGCGCTGGGAGCTCTGGCCATTTTAACGAAAAAGGAAGTGCTTTTGCTGGTCATTGGAGGCGTGTTTGTAGCCGAGGCTCTGTCCGTTATTTTGCAGGTTGCTTCATACCGGTACCGGGGCGGAAAGCGCATATTCCGGATGGCGCCGCTTCACCACCATTTTGAACTGGGCGGGATGCCGGAAGAAAAGATTGTGGTGCGGTTCTGGATTGTGGGAATTCTGCTGCTGTTGCTGAGTTTGAGTCTGTTCAAGGTGCGGTAATGCGGAGGCTGGACACATACCGTTACGATTACTTTT
>MTOL01000049.1 GCA_002011685.1 Deferribacteres bacterium JdFR-76 | reverse complement strand
AATTGTCTATTTCTACCTGGGTAACCTTTTCGGAATTCCATTCATCCAGTCCCACGAAGATGTAGGTGCCTGTTCCTTTCAGCCGGCACACTGCGGAAATCTGATTGATGGCATTCGTCCGGAAATTGTAAACGTAAAATGAGAGCGTATCGCCCACTTCATACTCCGCCTTCGCCGGTTTTCTCAGGTAGCGGGGAACTTCCGGATAGTAAAGCTGGGTGTTTTTGACGAAAAGATCTTGATTGGCAACCACGACGGGCAGGCTACAAATTCCTTCGATTTCCCGAACCGTCACCCCACTCTCTGACCAGCCGGGATGGATTAGCAGAAAAAATACCTGTGCGCAGAGCAAAAAACGGAGAGCTCTCATTGCATGTCCCAACGGTTGGTTTCGGACTCGGTTTACGATACCCGGAATGAAATTAAAAAATCGAACCGGGAAAAGCAAAAATTTTACGGAAAGCCGGTTGAGCACAGCTCTGGCCCCCTTCTCCCCAGAAAAACCGAATTTTGCTGGCCCTTCTTTCGCACGGGCAACATATTGAGCATCCAAGAGGCTGCAACGAGCGCGCCAATTAGAAATCCGTCAAAATGTGACAAAAATTTAGTTGCATTCGGAAGCGGGCTGTCTTAGCTTAAAGCGTGTTACAGAGTTCGATCGCGGATTTTGCCCCTCACGCCGGAAATCCCCATCCGACGTAACATTTTCAAAATCCGTGATGGCTCACAGGTTAATTTACAGTACGATGTACAAGAAAGGAGACATCATGAAGGTCGAGAAGGACAAGGTCGTTTCCCTGCATTACACACTGAGTTTAGCCAATGGAGAGATCATTGACTCATCCCGTGGCGGGGAGCCCTTTACATTTCTGGTAGGCCACCAGCAAATTATTCCGGGTCTGGAAGCTGGGTTAATGGGGATGCAGGAAGGCGAGAAAAAGACCGTCCAGGTGGCCGCCAAAGACGCCTACGGAGAGCGGGACGAAAATCTGGTACAGACGGTCGACCGTAGCCTGATTCCGGAAACCATTGAACTCTATGAGGGGCTGGTCCTCAGCGGGCGCAGCGAATCCGGGCATGAAATCGAAGTCGTGGTGAAATCATTTAACGATCGAGAAGTTGTTCTGGATATGAACCATCCCCTTGCAGGCGAAGACCTGACATTCGATGTGGAAATTCTGGAAATCCGCGATGCCACACCGGAAGAACTCGCGCACGGCCACGCCCACTGATTTTCTGGATCCGCACGAACATAGGCCCCGGTGGAATGTCCCGGGGCCTTTTTTCTTCAGAAAAAAATTTCCTTCCGAGATAGCCTAACCTGCTGCCTTCTGGCGGTTCAGCCGCTGCCGACGGCGGATAGCTTCCAGCCGCATCCAATCTTTGGCGTTATCATTCCGGTCGATGGTGATCTGATCGATNGCATGGTCCGTACCGCCGGAATGGCGCACCACNTCGTAAATTGGCTCCCAGATCCGCCCAATCCGGTACTTTTCGCTAATCTTTAGTACCATTTCGTAGTCCTCGCCATAATTCCTGGAGTAGGGCGAATCATTTACACTGAACCAGCCCATCTCGCGGATCACTTTTACCGGAATTGCCCGGGGGGCTCCTGCCCCGTTCACCCGGAGTAGGTTGTTCCGGCCGTTTTCCTCCGTCCATTCGTCATGAGTGACCACCGGAATGTCCGGCCGGCGGAAGTACCGCCCGTCATCTTCAAGTTGCCAGACCTCATATGAGCCGATCACCATCCCAATATGGGGATCGGAGGCGAAACAGGCCAGGATCTTCTCCACCGCATCCGGCTTGAGACGGTCATCGGAGTCCAGCTGAACATAATATTTCCCTTTTGCAGCCCGGACCCCACTGTTCAGGCACAGCCCGATGTTATTCACATCGTGCACAAGCAGCCGCACAGGGGGGGCATCCTTTCGGAAACGGTCGCCACCCTCCATGTAACGTTGAACCTCCCGAATGGTTGGATCATCGGGTCCACCATTTACCACAACAATGACCTCCACCGAGCGTTCCGTCTGCTGCTGGACACTTTCAATCGCCTTGCCAATGAACTGCGGGCGATGGTTCACCGGAATGATTACACTGGCCTGGAATTCATAGGCCTTCTCTTCTTCCGGGGAAAAGGTGAGCCGTGAATAGCCCCCAGGGGCCAGGTACGCTCCGATCCGTTTGAGGTGTTCCGTGACAATCGCCTCCATTTCAAGCTGGACTTCCTTTGAACTGAGGAGATAATCAAACACGTCATGTTTTTTGCCGGTAGAAAGAATCTGGTAGAGTCCACCGCCGTACCGGTTGCCGATCAGCTTCAGCTCAGCCTTTTCAGATACTCTCAGTCGAAAATCATACAGCATTCCGTGCGGGTAGCGGGGATCGAATCCTCCGATCTCGCGGGCCACCTGAGTCCGAACAAAAAAGACGTACCCGAGATCTAGGTTATCGCGCACACGCCCCGGATGGTATTCCAGCAGATGGACATCCTGAATGCCATCCGGGGTAACGCGCTCATAATCTGCATAAAAGAGTCCGGCATCCGGGTGCCGTTCAGCCGCCCAGCAGAAAACATCGGCCGCGCTTTTCTTCAGCCGCAGAGGCGCCCGATCCAGAAATGGCAAAAGAAAATGCGATGTTGGAACCTGTTCGAGAGCCCGGTTTAATCCTTCAGCGAGAGTGCTTTGCCCTTCGACAAGTGAGACGGAACACCTCTTCTCCCGCGCTTTCTCAACAATCTGCCGGACAAGGCCCTCTTTTTCTCCCTGCCGGACCACAAACAGAGCAGAAGGCGGGACCGTTTGGGACAGAAGGTCGTTCACAAAAGCAAGGATCGCATCGGATGGGTAAGGAAATTCCGCCAGAACCGGCAACAAGACCGCGTAATCCGCCATCGTTCACCCCGAATTTAATCCCCGAAAATAGTTTGTTAACTGGCCAAATTAACCAAAACTACGAAAATATAGCCCACAGCCCTCTCTTTCGCAAGTCCGATTTATTTTTTCTATCCTCATTTTTCGGCTCACCAAACAGAATCTATAAGCCGAATCTTTCCTGCACCTTTCGTTCTTTCCGCCTCTCAGCTCCGCCATTCTTCAAGAAGGGCTTTTGAAAAACGGAAGAACAACATTTCCCCCATGGCAATCCCACCCGGATCTAGTTTTCCGCCTGTCCGACGGAAGCATTTCTTGCTTGTGATTTGCAACCGCCCGTGCTATATTGTCAGGGTTAAAACGGAGGAAATGTTACGTGTCGGTCTGTGCGAATAAAGGATGGAGGAAGACATGGCTGCTGATTTGAGCAAACTGGAACCCCAGATTCTATGGAAGCATTTTGACGCCCTGAGGAAAATCCCCCGCTGTTCCGGCCATGAGGAAAAGGCAGCGGCGTATGTGATGGAAACGGCAAAAAAACTTGGACTGGCGTACCGCCAGGACGATGCCGGGAACGTTGTGGTGCAAAAACCCGCAACTCCGGGCAAAGAAAACGCAGAAGGCGTCGTTCTACAGACTCATCTGGACATGGTGTGTGAAAAGAACTCGGACGTAAATTTTGATTTCAGTCAGGACGCCATACAGGTACGCCAGGAAGGAGACTGGCTGTACGCAAATGGGACCACTCTTGGTGCGGATAACGGCATTGGGATTGCCGCAGCCCTTGCTGTGATGGAAAGCACCGATCTGGTTCACGGACCCATGGAGTTTCTGTTCACAGTGGAAGAGGAGATTGGGCTGCTGGGAGCCGGAAAATTGCCAGCCGATTTCCTCCAGTACCGCAAAATGCTGAACCTTGACTCCGAGGAAGAGGGGATTTTCTTCATCGGATGTGCCGGCGGCGCGGATACCACCTTCCGGCTCAGCATGCAAACAAAATCCCCCGCAGGCGATCTCGCCATGAAAATCCGGGTGAGCGGATTTCATGGCGGTCATTCAGGCATCGACATCGATAAAAACCGGGGAAATGCTATCAAGTTCCTTACCCGCATGCTGTGGAACGCCATGGACGCCGGCATCCCCCTTGAACTGGCAGATTTCTCCGGTGGGAACAAGCGGAACGCCATTCCACGCGAAGCTGAGGCAGTGGTGGTTCTGGAAAAAGGAAAAGAAGATACTTTCAGAAAAACCATCGAAAAAGCCTTTCACGATGCACATCTTGAGTATACTTCCGTTGAAAAGGAAGCAAACTTTTCCGCCGAGACGCTGGATCAGCTTCCCGATTCTGTCCTGACTGTTGAAGAAACCGCCCGGCTTCTGAACGTTCTCTATTCCATCCCCCATGGGGTGCTGAAAATGAGCTCTGACATTCCCGATCTGGTGGAAACCTCTATGAACCTGGCAACCATCCGCCGAGATGGTAATCTCTTCGAAGTGGGCATTAGCAGCCGGAGTTCCATCAACTCAGCACTGGAATCCACGAGGCAGCAGCTGCGCGCCCTTGGAGCTCTGGCAGGAGCAGAGGTGGAACAGCCTCCCGGCTACCCGGGATGGACACCCAACCTGGATTCCGACATTCTGAAAACGGTGAAAAAGGTCTACAAAAACCTGTACGGAAAAGAACCCGGTATTAAAGCCATTCACGCCGGTCTGGAATGCGGGATTATCGGAGAAAAGTTTCCTGGAATGGACATGATCTCCATCGGCCCACAAATTGAGCACCCGCATTCCCCCAATGAACGGGTTCACATCCCGTCCGTAGCACGGTTCTGGGACTTCCTCAAAGCGCTGCTTGAAGAGCTGGCCAGTTAGCGTTTAATTTTATAAGACCGATCTGCTGGCGAAAGGGAGGCGCCATATGGCCTCCCTTTCTGGCATTTGGACATGTCTCCCGGGGGCATGCCGGCCGAAGGAACTCAGCCCATACAGGAAGAACGGGCCTGGCTGAAATACGGCGGCGCTGTCAAAACGTGCTGCGGATGCTGAGGGAAATGTTGCGGATGGGTTCCAGCTTCCGTTCGCGCAGCGTGTAATTGTAGTTCAACAAATTGTGAACCACCAGTGCAAACGCATAGGTACCCAATGCCACATCAAAGCGGACATTCCACAGGTGCATCGGTACCCGCTCATCCAGCGGAAAAACCTGAACCCGCTCGCTACGGCTGGCGTAATGATACTCCACCTGCAGCCGGGCCGGGCCGATACGGATCCACGGAAGAAACCGGACGATCCGCCGGGGGCGGTAATAAAGAGGCAAGCCGGTTTTCATGTCTTCATGCTCCGTCAGCAGAAACTGAACCTCACCTCCCAGGTGCCCTGCGAATCCGCTTGCCTTGAGGGAAAAATCGATCCCACGGATTCTGGGACGGGCCACGTTCAGAAACCGGATCGAATTTGAAGTGATGTCGATATATGGTTCAATCATATTCCAGTAATCGCTCTGAAACAGGGCCAAATCCGCTACCCAGCTGCTTCGTAAAACCAGGCGCGTACCCAGCTCAACACTCCGGGCTTTTTCCGCCAGAAGTCCGGGGTTGGGCATAACCTCAAACCCGGCCACACTGAAACGGACAAAGCGCTCCGCGATGGTCGGCGGACGGTATCCCCATCCCACGGAGGCACGCAAGGACCAGTTTTCCCGAACCGCCCAATTTAAACCGACGCGGGGAGAATAGGTCCGCTCCTCAGGAAGTTTATCAAGGCGGTAAAAGTCTCCTCGAACCCCTGCAATAACCGTCAGCGTCGGCCAAGGCCGCCATTCATGCTGCATAAACGGCCCAATGTTATGAGCGCTGTGTCGTCCCATCCACTTGTTGTTAGCCCTTTCCTGTCGGTACTCCAGTCCAAAAACCAATCGGTGATGGATGGAAGGAACCCACAGGCCCGAAAGCTCGATCCCCGGTCCTACCGCAGGGAAAAATTCTCCAGGCCGGTTGTACTGATTCCCCAGGAGGAGACTGTTGTACGAAAACCTCACTGTCCAAGAGAAGGTTGGAGACATGACCTGACGGTATTTTCCATAAAAGTAAAGATGCTTTGCCTTGACCATATTGGAGGCTGCTTCCGGGTCGGGAGCCACCAGGGCATGTTTCTGATCCCGCCACATCACGAATTCGCCGCGCCGGCCCTGCATGTAGGCGGTGTAGAGGGTAAGCTCACGGTCCGGCGTGAAAGCCACTACCGCTTTTGCGGAGAAACTGTACAGAAGGTGATATCCTGCTTGCATGAAACCGGTGCTGGCATCCCGGCGCAGGGCCACCTGCAGTCCAAACCGCTTCCATCTTTTGGAATAACTCACATCCACCCGGTCGAAGTGCCGTACCCGGTTGGTCCACTTCCATTCCGGATAATAGGGATCATCATAGATGCCGGCATCGGCACGGACCAGCAAGCGCTTCCGCTCCCGAGGTTTGCGGGTCACAATATTCACCGCTCCACCCAGTGCATTGGCGCCATATAAAAACGAAGCCGGNCCTTTGATTACCTCGATCCGCTCAATATCGAAGAAGGGGATTAGATCCCAGTTGATCTCTCCGGTATCGCTGGCATGAACCGGGATACCATCCACCAGAAAAAGCACCCGCGTTCCGGCACCATACATGAAACCAGAAGAATTGCGGATGTTGAGCTGGTTCCCAATAAAGAGGGCCGACGGCAGGTAATTCAGGGCTTCCACAACGGATCGGTAAGCCTTTCTGCGCAGTTCCACATCCTCCATGACAGCGAGGCTCACCGGAGAACGCATGCTCTCTTCTTCAGACCGGGTTGCAATCACAGATACTGGGTTCAAACCGATCACATCTTCTCGGAGAAAAACCTCCAACCGCGCTATCTCACCAGCCGCCAGATGAACGGTTCTCCTCACCGGGGCGTAGCCCATCATGGTAACGCGAATGGACCATGTACCCGCGGGGATCCCTCGGATGACAAAGCGGCCCTTTGCATCTGTAGACGCTCCCAGTGCCGTGTTCTCCACAACCACGTTTGCTCCGACCAGTGGAACGCGGCGGACATCATCCAGCACCGTCCCAACAAGCACGGCACGCTGGGCCTGGACAGGCCCATTCAGCATCAGCCCTGCCACTGTCACAGCCGTCCACAGAAGGCTACGGCTGAAATTTGCTGAAATCCACATGAATGTCGATACCTCGCAAAGTGTCTCCTTCCGACACTGCTACCGTGCCCGGTTGACCGGGGTGCTGAGGATCTTCATAAAACGCCAGATAGCGGATGGCAGTGAGCGGCGTGCCCTTTGCCTTCCAGAAAAGCCCGATATACCGGTAGATGCCAGCGCTGACCGGCAAAGTGTACTCATAAGAGCGGACGAATATGGGAATCCCGATTTTCGCCGAAGAAACATTCAGAAGGTTCCAGATGTTGTTAGGATCCGGAACAAATGTAAAGGCGCCGATGCCCATGATTTCCGTTTCCGGGGGCCAGGCTCCTTCGTAAGTAATCGTTCCGGTGATCAAGGCGTCGCGGACGACCAGAGAAAAATCTGCCCAGACATCCACGGAATCCACTACTGGATGTTCTGGCGTAACGGTAATAGGTTCGGGAAACAGGTTCAACCCTTTGTGGTAGTATCCCATCACATCGGAAAGATTCCATGGTCGGCCTTTGGCTTTCCACACCACTCCGAGGATCTGGTATGTTCCGAACGGTACCACGAGCTCGTAAGCCACCGTATCCCCCTCCCATTTCGGAAGCGGCGGGCTGGTGATCAGCTCGGTGAACTCCGTGGGCGGAAAGCGATGAGCCACGGCCACACGGATCTCATCCGTAACCATGAGAACTTTGGAGGTCCGGTGCTGGAAAATGACCTTCCCGCGGATCGTTCCCAGATTTGGGGACAATCCATGGTTGATCTTACATCCGGCNAGCAAAAGCAGTGCGATCAAAAAGACGGCGCGGTACAGCAGAACGTACCCTCCCTTNTCCCTGTGAATCCGGAATGCAATATATGATGGCATAATCCGCAAATCCAGGCTTTTCGCCTGAGTGACGGGCTCCGCTCATGGAAGCACAAGAACCCTGGTGGAAAAGCGGCCGGACTCCCACCGCAACCGTACCCAGTACACACCGGGAGCCAGCGAAGCCGCTGGAACAAAAATTCTGAACCGCTTTCCATCTCTGGCAACATCAAGCGGTCCCACCCGCTGGCCCAGTAGATTCAGCAGATCCGCACGCAGGGAACTCTGCACCCTGGCCGGAAGCCCTTCCACCCGAAACCCGGCAAAACGGCCCGGCCGTACAACAGTGGGAAACAGCCGCACAGAATCGGGAACCCGGGAAGTCCCGGAAGAAACAGCAGATGTGCGGAAGGCCCCTACCTGGACCAAAGGCGGGTTTTGCAACAACAAGAATAGATCTTCTGCTGCCTCACGGTCAGATCCGGGCGGCAAGAAAAAACTCTCCAGGATAAAAT
>MTOL01000051.1 GCA_002011685.1 Deferribacteres bacterium JdFR-76 | reverse complement strand
GGTCGGATTCTCACGCCGTTCAGACCGGTGAGATGTTGATCGGAATCGAAAAGATTTTGCTCCAGCAAAAACCGGATGTTGTGGTGGTGTATGGCGACACCAATTCCACTCTGGCTGGAGCGCTGGCCGCGGTGAAGCTGAATATTCCCGTTGCGCATGTGGAGGCTGGGTTGCGCAGCTTCAATTGGGCTATGCCGGAAGAAATCAACCGGATCCTGACGGACCGGATCTCCACCTTTCTATTTGCCCCCACACCAACAGCGGTGGAGAATTTGCGGCGGGAAGGGCTGGAAGATCGGACCTTTCTGGTGGGCGATGTGATGGTGGATGCCCTCCGGCATTTTATCCGCCTGGCTCGGAAAAAGACGGACCCGCTGCGGAAATTCCGGCTGCGGGAAAAGGAATACCTCCTGGTTACAGTACACCGGGCTTCTAATGCCGATGAACGGGAAAATCTGAGTGCCATTCTCCGTGCCCTGGTGGAGAGCGGTGAAACCGTGCTTTTTCCGGTGCATCCACGCACCCGCCGCCGCATGCAGGAATTCGGCCTGGAAAAAGTGGTTGAAGGATCGAAAGTGCTGCTTGTGGAGCCGGTGAGCTATCTGGAAATGCTGCTATTGGAGGCCAGCGCCCGCAAGATTTTGACGGATTCCGGGGGAATGCAAAAGGAAGCGTACATTCTTGGGGTTCCTTGTATCACACTGCGTGAGGAAACGGAGTGGGTGGAGACGGTGGAGGAAGGATGGAACCTGCTTACGGGCCCTTCTTTTGAACGGATTCTGGAAGCCATACGTGATTTTCATCCGGCCGGTGAACGGGAATTTTCCTACGGGGATGGGCATGCGTCGGAGAAGATTGTGAGAATTCTTGAGGAAAGGCTTCGGGCATGAAACACCGGCTATGGGGAATGATCGTGTTCGGGCTTCTTGTTCTGGGTGTTTCGGGGGGAATGGCACAGAGTCCCAGTTTCTCCTTGGATCACTGGGTTTATTCTTTTCTGGACCGGCTTAAAGCCAAACACTTGCTTCCGGCACTGTTTCCCAACACTAAGCCCTATACGCGTTACCAGATTGCGAAGGCCCTTGTACCGGTTATCCAGAACAGCCAGGCTGCGGATTTGACGCGGGTCGAAAGGCAGCAGCTGGCGTTCCTGCAGTACGAGCTGCGGGAAGAGTTCGACCGGCTGGGCGTGGAAGCTTCCGGATCGGAGGATTCTCATCTGCGTTTTCTGACGCGGCGGGTTCCGTTGGTCCGGCGGATTTTTCCTTTCTTTTTTGCCAACGGGCGGGATCTTGCCGAAATTTCCTCCGGAGATTTCCGCCTGTTCCTGAATCCCGTTTTTCACCTCCATTCGCGACGCAGGGATTATGATTACCGGCCGGACCGCACTATTGTCCGGGAACGACATGGAATCTGGTTCTGGGGTTGGTGGGGAAAGTGGGTTCAATTCTATTTCCATTTTCGGGATGGCACAGAATGGGGGGGCGAGTACCCGGCCTACAACCCAAACTGGTCCTTTGAGCGCGTGGGGCTTGCCAATGCCCGTGGCCGCCTNGTATTTTTCGACGAGACGCAATCCGGGATTTACGTTGGCAGACCTGACCGCTGGGTGATGTTGGGACGCGAGAGGAACCGCTGGGGGCCGGGGCGCACCGGCGCACTGGCATTGTCAGACTGGGCCACCGCCTATGACCAGCTGAAGATGCAGTTCGCCTGGAAGAAGGTACTGTATACCTGGGTGATGGGCGTGCTGAAGTCTTACCCACCCATCGCGGCCCGAACTTACGAGACCGGCACCACCACACGGATTGTCCATGCCAGCAAATTTTTCGTGGGGCACCGGCTGGAATTCGCTCCAGTTTCCTGGGCCGTTGTGGGCCTGCACGAGCTGGTGGTCTGGGGTGAACGCGGCCTGGAAATCGGCTATCTGAACCCCCTCAATTTCTACTGGTCTGCTGAACACAATCTGGGCGATCAGGACAATGCGGTTATGGGACTGGATGTTACCCTTTACCCTGGCTGGAAACTGAAGTTGTACGGTGAGATTTTTCTGGATGATCTCCAAACCGGACGGTTGGGCACCGGTTATTATGGAAACAAGTGGGCTTTTCTGGTCGGAGGAAGCCGGTACGATCTGTTTGGCCTGGCCAATCTGGATCTGCACGGAGAGTGGGTACGCATCCGTCCGTTTGTTTACAGCCACCGTTTTCCCATCAACATTTACAAACATTTTACGTCCACCCTTGGACACTGGGCGGGGCCCAACGGCGAAGTAGTGGATATGGCCCTTCGCTGGCAGCCGCGGCGCCGCCTTTTTCTGCAGGGAAACTGGCAGCTGTACCGCCACGGAGCCAATCGTCCCGGGGAAAATGCCGGCGGAGATATGAACCAGCCTCACACAATAAACGATCCGCTTTATGTCCGGTTTCTCGGAGGAATTCTTGAAGAAACCCAGACCACAGGCCTGGAAATGCGTTATGAGATTCTCCGGAACGCTTTCCTAACTTTTGCGCTTCAATGGATTTCCCGCAAAAACGATCCCATCGGTGAAGAAATGCGGGGATCCGGCAAGGAGGTACAGGTTTTCCTCGGTGTGAGCTGGAACGAATAGGCCGTTCCACCTTTCCGTTAGGAACGAACGCATTTTGGGCCGAACAGTACATCAGGTGCGCTTACAAAGAATGGGAAAAAGAGCGGATATTCTGGGAGTTTCCTACTATTTTCCGCCGCTGGCGGGTCCGGGGAGTGCCCGAATGGTGGCCTTTACCCGATATCTTCCCGAGTATGGTTTTCATGTGGATGTGCTGACGGTCCGGGATGCCTACCACTGGGCGCTGGATACGGGGTTAAGCGAAGGGGTGCCCGGTACCACGGCCGTTTACCGGACGGCAGCCTTTTTGCCTCTTTCCTACCTGAAACGCCGTTTTGAACGGCCCGGAAAGGCCACGGATGGGAAAACGGCAACCCTCCGCAGCCAGCTGATTTTGCTGGTCCGGAATTGGGTAAATACCCTCATTTGTTTTCCCGATGAATTCACAGGCTGGGTTCCTTTTGCGGTAAGAAAGGCTGCTGCGGTGTTGCGTCGGAGGCCGTATCGGCTGCTCCTATCCACCTCGCCGCCCAATTCGGTCCACCTGGCCGCGCTTTGGATAAAAAAGCAATCCGGACTCCCGTGGGTGGCCGATTTTCGGGATCTCTGGGATCAGTATCCCTACAGTTACAATCCCTATGCCTTCAGGACAAGGGCCCGTCTCGAAGAGATCCTGGAAAGAATAGTTGTGGAGTACGCCGATGCCATCACGATTGCAACGGCAAGTATGCGGGACCACCTGGTGCAGAAATACGGGAACAGGGTTAAGGAAAAGGTTTTTGTTTTGCACAACGGGTACGATTTTGGTGCATCGGGCACAGCCGCTCCGCAGGAGGCACTGCAGCCGGACAGAATAAAGATCTTGCATACAGGAACGCTTTTTTCCTGGAGAAAGACACGGCCACTTTTTGAAGCGCTTCAACGGTTTTTTCGCGGCAACCCTTCCGCCCGGAACCATTTCCTCTTTGAGTTTTGTGGAACCGATGCATCGGACTTGCGGGCCAATATAGAAATGTTTGGACTGAAGGATGTGGTGCGTACGCGGGATTATGTCAGTTACCGGGAGATGCCAGCCCTTTTCACCGATGTGGACTGGGCGCTGGTTCTGGTGGGACGGCTGCCAAAAGTGGAATTCATTCTACCGCTGAAGGTGTTCGATGCTCTTGGGGCCGGAAAGCCGCTTCTGGTGATTGGGCCGGAAGGGGAAGCGCGCCGGTTTGTCCGCCAGTACGAGATCGGCCTGGAAGCCGATGATGAGGATCCCGAAGAGCTCTCCCGGATGCTGGACCACGTGTACGGTGATTTTCTGAAAAGACGCTCCCTCCGGAACCGGTACCGCGATAGCGTGCTGCACATCCGTCCGCAGTTCCACCGTCGCCATGTGCTGCGGAAAATGGCGGAGATTTGTACCTCACTCCTTGACTGACAGGTTCCTTCCGCGGTTTCGTGTTCCGTTTTTGAAAATTCCGTGTCGTTTCCGGAATTCTACACCGTGCCCAAAAAATCGCACAGGTAAATTGCCTTTTTGCGGAACGGACTGGTTCCCGGGGTTCTCAAAGTTTGCTCTGTGGCAGACCGATCCGGTTCACAGACCTTCGAAAAACGGATTGCCTGAGGCTACGGTAGTCCGGCTCCCGGTGTGGGGTGGTTTTCGGCCGGGTACAGCTCCACCAGCCGTTCGAAATATCCAATCAGGAAGCCAAGCAAAATGGGAGCGGTGGGATTGAAACCGTCTCCGATGGTTGGCAAAAATAGCAGAATGAAGACCGTTCCTCCAATTCCCAGAGGTTTCAGCCGGGCAGGAATAGAGGCGCGTTTCAACTTCTGGAAAAGCGAGAATGCCAGTCCAGTGCAGAGCATCCAGTAGAACAGGGCTCCTGCAATGCCGTAGCGGAAAAACAGACTGAGGTAAGGCAGCGAAAACTGTGGCAGCCAGCCAACACTTTTGGCAAGATAGGCTGCATTTACACTCAGGTATGTTACGTCCAGCGGCTGGTAGCCGATGGGTTTCCAGGTTGTGCCCAATCCAAAACCTACTAGCCAGGAATAGGGCCGCATCTGCATATTCTGGAATAGATTCATCAGGGCAAAGCGGCGTACATCGCTGTTGGTAATGAATTCGTTGTTTTTCAGGAAGTTTATGGATTGAATGGAAAACATCACGCTTTCCCACCAGGAGGGAACGAGCAGGATCAGAAGAATGCCNGTGAGGGCCACAGGTACCNGCACAGTGGCTGCCCTGCGCAGCAGCGCCCGAGCTGTCGTAGGATAAGCAATCCGGGTCGCCGCAAAGGTCAGTATGCCGGTGAGAAAGAGGATGATGTAGTTAAAGCGGCGCGTGGAAGTGAGTATGAGAAGAATCATGATCATCAGGACCCATTTTGAAATGGCGGGCTTATCGGCCCGGATCAAGTATTCTGCCAGGCCCCATCCAATTGCCAGATAAAGCAGAACCATCTGATCGTAGAGAATGATGGGCAAGCCGAAGATCCAGGTAGTTTGAACGATCCCTGCCAGGATCAGAACGCTGCGGACAATACCGTAGAGCGTAAGCGCAATAAACAGAATTCTCAAAATGCGGGTGACCAGTTCCAGGTCCGTCTTATCTCGGATGGAATTGGCTGTGATAAAGTAAGTCATAAACATGGTTACAATAATTTGGAATGAGACAAAGGGCCTGAGTGTATCTGTGTAGCCGTAAGATAACACATTTCCCCGGATATGGAGCACCCCCCACAGAAACATGAAAACATAAAATCCAAGGATCAATAGCCAGAATCCCACGGGGATTCCGCGGAAACGCCAGTCTCCTCTCAGTGCCTGCTGAGCACCCAGCATGAGCAGAGACCAAAACAGGAACAGATGCCAGGTGTGGAACGGCCCGATCAAACGGCGGTACATAGAGAAGTACTCGCCTGTGGCACGTACTGTCGGATTTACACTTTCGTAGGGAAAAAAGAAAAAGAAGATGAGCAGCAGGGCAATTATCGGGTAGTGCGGCTCGCTCCGGAAAAGGGCTGCAGAAGCCAGAACCAGAATCCCTGCAAAAGCTACAAAATAAATGGCAATCGGGAGCGTTTCCACCATGCCCAGGCTCACCGACGCAGCCAGTGCCACAAGCAANGAGGCATGTATCCGCATGGTATTCAGGTTTTGTGGGCTATCCATGATCTAACAACGTATTGATCGTCCCTTTTACATGCGAATTTAGCACGACTTCTGAACAGATGCTATACTTTTATGCAAGCTGCAATGGCGGTGAGAAGAATTCTTTTCTGCTGGACTTGATCTCTGTTTCTGTCTGGCAGACGCATGGTTGGGTTTTTGCCCTTCAGCGGATGTATTTTAACGGTGTAAAGACCGTGCGCGGGCATATATTTCTGGCAGCAATGGAGAGAATTTAAAAAAAGCGGAGACGGGAATACCGGTTTTTCGTATGCTCCAGATGAATTCGAGAAAAAACATCAGTGAATAAGAGAGGGTAGAGGCCAGGGCTGCTCCCATGATCCCGTAAGAGGGAATCAGGCTCAGGTTAAGCAGCAGGTTTGCCAGCACACCGGCCAGAGATACCCACATGGGAATGTCAGGTCTCCCGCGGGCAGAGATAAAGCTGGACAGAATTTTGGCGAGGCTGAGTGCGATGACACCGGGATATAGGTAATGCAATGCCGGAAGTGCCGGAAGAAACGCCGGCCCAAATGCAATTTTCAAAAGAAGCGCATCGATAAGGCGCAGAATGATCGTCATCATAAGGGTGATCCAGAAGACAATCCCAAAGGCACGGCGTAGTAGCTGACCAGCTTCGGAAAGCGGTTTTCTGGAAAAATGAGGAAAGTGGGTGGTTGCCAGAGCTGTTGCCAGAAACCAGAGCGTCTCGGCCAGAACAACAGCCACAGAATAATAACCCACCTCTCTGGATCCGAGAAAGAAACCGATGAGCAGCACATCCAGCCGGTAGTTCAGAAATGCCAGGAGGTCCGCCAGGCAGACACGGAAGCCATACCGAAGCATCTCTTTGAAACGGTCCCACCCTGCTGGCTGGAATAGACCGCCGCGTGTCAGAAAAATCGTGCCAATCACAGCGGTCAAAAAAAAGCTGGCCTGCCAGGCTGTAATGGCTCCGTTTAGCCCGCGGTGCAGTCCCAGAAAAAACAGGGCGAAAAAGAATAGGAAAAAGAAAGGATTCGCCAGAAAAATCAGATTGTACGGCAAAAACCGGTTTTTTCCCTGGAGAATCCCGAGGATTCCGTTGTACAGTGCAATGAACGGAATGGTGAGAAGCGCTCGCCGGAAAAGGGAAAGGGAAACGTCCGGGTAAGTACGTGCGTAAACCGGCGACAGAGCATAAAGAAGAAGAAAAGATATGGTTCCTGCTGTTAGGATAGTGGTATAAGAGACGGTTTGTGCCTGTGGAGCAGACAGCTTGCCTGAACTGATAAAATAGGCGCTTGAGGTGTTCATTCCCAGAAGGATAATCATACCCGCGATGTGGGGGACAAGGATGGTGAGGGCGTATATTCCCCGTCCTTCAGGCCCAAGCCACCGGGCCAAGAGCAATGCGGCCGCGCCCTGAAGCAGGAAATAGCCAATCCGTGCGGCAAATGTTAAGAGGCTACTTTTTCCCAGCGACATAGAAATCCGACAGGATGTTTTTGTAAAACGATTCGACCTTTATGGTTACATGGTCCCAGCTGAACTGCCGGGCAAAGGCAGCAATTTTCGCCCGGTCGAATTTTTTTTGAAGAGCTGTGGCAATGGCGGCCGCCAGGTCTTCCGGATTGCTGCTGCCGGCCAGAATGCCGTATTCGCCAGAAGCAAGGAGTTCTGGCATCTTCCCCACCGGGGTGCCTATGACGGGCACGCCCATAGCCAGTGCCTCCAGCATCACGATGGGAATTCCTTCCTCCAGGCTGGGGATCACAAGAAAATCGGCCCCTGCCAGATAGGCCGGAATTTGCGGATGCGGCTTCCCGCCCTCAAGACGGATGATCTCTCTCAGTCCCAGACTCTTGATAAGCTTTTCACATTTTATTTTTTCGGGACCATCTCCGATGATGGTTAAATGAAATGAACGGTTTTCTTTATGGAGAATGTGGGCCGCTCTGATCAAACGGTCAATCCCTTTCACCGGGTAAAAGTTGGCAATACATAGCAGGCGGGCCATAGAACGAGAAGATATTTCTGGAGAGGACGTTGCCGAAGGGCGGAAACGGTCCGGATCGAACCCGCCGCAGATGGTGGCAATTCTGGCCTGTGGGGCANAGGGGCGAATTTTCTGCTCCAGATACTGGCTGGCTACAATAATGCCGTCGGCCTGGCGCAGGGCGAAGCGGATTTTCCGTCTTTTTTTTCTGTCCTGCAACCACAGGTTGGCATCCGACCCGTGGACGGTGAGGATCAGAGGGACTTTCAGCCAGCGGGCCAGCCAGGCTCCCCAGAACCCGGAACGGTAGGCCCAGTGGGCGTGTATGATATCTGTATCGGGGAAATGACGCTGGACGGCCTGCCGGAGGGGCATGAGCGCGATATAAGGCATGAACCATTCTCCGGCTACGGGAATATGCGGGTAACGGAGAACGATTGCTTTTATGCCGTAGTGTTCCTCGATGAAATGTGGCGAGATGCGCCGTTTAAGAATGCGGTAACGGTGAATTGGGGGATAGAGCACCTGGGGCACCAGCAGCGCGGCATGGTGCCGGTTGGCCAGCCTTTTTACCATCTCGCCGATAAAATTGGCCTCATAAGGTACCGTCTCATTTGGAAAAAAATCGGTCAGGATCA
>MTOL01000216.1 GCA_002011685.1 Deferribacteres bacterium JdFR-76 | reverse complement strand
CCATCATTTTTCTCTGCAGGCGGGTGTGCACCAGACCCAGCCGCTGCATCAGGCCTGTAACTTCCCGCATCCCCACCCGGTCGATCAGCAGATTGGTGGCCGTGTTGTCACTCAAAACGATCATCAGTACGGCGTAATCGTATAGGGAAAGGCTGGCTTTCCAGTCATCCAGAAATTGCAGCACGCCACTTCCGCCAACAGTAAACGAACGATCCAGCCGCACCATTGTCTCCGGCCGCAGCTCGCCCCGGTGCACTTTCTCGTAAAAGGCCACCAGAATCGGGATTTTGATTACGCTGGCCTGTGGAAAAATCTCGTCGCCGTTAAGAAGAAATTCCTGCTCATGCAAAAGATCCTTTACCGCAATCCCCACCACTCCATCCACTCTGGCGGCAAGTCGGTGCAGTTTTTGCTCAAACCGGGCGGTCAACAGCGAATCCGGCTGACTGCCGCCCGCAATGTGCACCTGAACGGCCAGAAGCCAAAAAAGAACCGGCAGGCAACGCCTCATTTCTCACCCTCCTTTTCCAGATGGTCGTCCATTAAAGGCCACCAGCGGGCACCGGGTGGCGCATCACGCCATTGTCCGTGCTCCCAGATAAGGTGACCATTCACAAAAAGCTGCCGGACCTCAACCCGCCCGGCCTTCACCTCCCGGCCGATGAGAAAATCCGCAACGGCCCCCGGAGTGATCTTTCCGCGTTTTCTCAACCCCACAAGCGCGGCGGCGTGTTCAGCATGTGCAATCACCCTCTTTGAGAAGTCTTCAAACTTTTCGTTCAGCCACGGCAGGCGGCTTTCCACAACCCATGCCTGCTTCAGCCCCTCCAGCAGGCGGATCACCGAAGCCGAAGAATCGCGGATGGCAACGAAGGGAAAGCGCATGCTCAATGCGCGCAGCAGGGCCAGAGAATCAGCCGCCGTGCGGACCGGAGCATCCAGCAATAGGAACGCACCCAAATTTACGGGAAATGAAACATCTTTGAGGGCCAGCAGCCCGGGAAAATCCTCCGCGAACCGGCTTAGGCGGACGGGCAGAAAAAAGGTGGTGAATCCCTGTCTGCATCCGTTCTGCAGAGACGCTTCCAGTTCCTCCACAGAAGCCGGAATCTTTTTTAGACAGGCCACCAATCCGGGGGCCAGCACCGGATCCCGTACCTGAAGGGTGTCTTTGCCAGCAAATATGTCCAGATCCCCTAGATCGGCAAAGGTTGCCCTTTTTTCAGAACGGCTCCCACCTTTCGGGAAATCAAAATTGACCCCCACATCTGCCCGGAACGGCTTTTGCAACGCCCCGTTATAAACGCGGGCATCCAGCACCAGCAGATCGTACAGAGGCTTGTCATTCACCGGAAGAGCATCGTACACGGCTGGATTGGCCTCATCGACCGACCCGGTGGCGATGGCATGCAGGGCCGAAAGGATGGCTACAAAATTCATGCGCTGCAGAAACGGATCCCGGTCTTTAAACCACCCACCGGACTCAATCAGCACCGTACTGGCTCCCCATCTCTGCATGGCATCCCCAAACGCACGCGGCATGTATTCCGCGTCGTACCGAGCCAGGTGGCCGTAAAGGTACGGTCCCAGCGCCTCATAGATCACTGAAACCAGCTTTTTCGCACGGATCCGCACCGAATTGTCGTTCGCTTCCCAGTCAAAGGGTGGTGCAAGCAGGGCAATGGCAACCAGTCGGTTCGTCCTTCCTGCCGTCCTCCGGGCATTCTGGTCGTGAAGGTTGAAAGCAAAATCCGGCCGATATTTGCGCTGCAACTCGTAGAGCACTCGCCCCTCTGGCGTCTGCAAATCTCGGGCATCGCGGTTGATATCCAGCCCCTGGACATTGCGCCGCACAAACCGCTCGGCCCCGTCCGGGTTAAGCATGGGAACGGCCAGAAGCGTCAGGCTATCGCGAATCGTCCTGACGAAAGGGTGCTCCTTCTGGCGAACGAGAAAATGAAAGATATCCATAAGAGCAGCCGTGGCGGTGGGCTCGTTCCCGTGCATCTGGCTCCACATCAGTACGTTTGTGGGCCCCTTGCCGAAGCGGACCAGAAAAATGGGCCGTCCCTCTACCGACTTTCCAACTTTTTCAACGCGCAGATCCCTCCCGGATATCAACTTCAGCTGATCCAGCATCTTCTTCACGTGTTTGTGCTTCAGCTCACGGAGAGGAACTTCACAGAAGCGGTAGGCTTCCCAGGCTTCGTACAAAAACGGATGGTGGTACACCGGACGGGACTGGGCCTGCAGCGTGCCGGCTGTTAGCAAAACCAGTCCCAGGATTGCCAGGCAGTTCCGGAATAGCCCAAGCATATCCCCTCCTGCGGTGAACTTTGTGAATCTCAAAAGAAACTATAGTTTACGCCAATTCCGGTAAACTGGCGGATCTGCATTTTTTCGGTAACGTCACGGTCGTACAGAAGGAACAGTTCCAGATTGACGGAAATGTACTTGGCCAGTTTGGCGGTAACTCGATTTTCCCAGCGCATGTCCACCCCGCGGAAGTTGGACAGATCGGAAAAGAACTCCACAAAGGAGGCCACCTTCAGATGGGAATTAATGGCGGTTTTCAAGTCCACCCGGGAACGCACCCCCAGCTCCATCCGGTACGTTTCCAGAACATCCTTCGTGCGCGGATCATCACTGTACTTCCGGAAATTCCGGGTGAATGTGTGCTTGATTGCGAAACCAAATTTGGTGGTTACCGCATCATCAAACTGGTAGCCGAGGCCTGCGCTTTGCAGGATGTAGGCNGGGTCCCAGAAATCGGATTTGGCCACCGGTGGCTTCTTTTTATAATCATAGCCGCGGGCAAACTGGGTCCGCAAGGAAAAGGAACAGTAGGGATTCAGGTACTTCTTGTTCTTCCAGGTGATGTTGGCATCCAGCTGAATGCGGTCCAGGGTGTTGCGGATTTCCTCCTTCCCCAGCATACTTTGACCGAAGGCAAAATCTCCGTGCAGCTTCCAGGTAAAACCATCAAAATCCCTGCCGAGCCCCCCAATCAGGTTGCTGGTGTACGCAAAGGTATTTTCCCCGCCTTTAGCCCAGTTGCTGAAAGTCAGCTGGGACAGGGTAAACCGGATTTTGAGGTCCTTCTTCAAGGGGTTGCTGGGTTTTGGCGCATCATCCGCTGCCCATCCCCTGGTCAAACCGCCTAAAAAAATGAGCGCAATCGCCAAAAACCGCCCGCGCATTGTGGTCCTCCCTTCCGTTTTATGTGCACCACCGTTTCAACTCGCAAAAACCGTCACCAATATAGAACAGAGAAGTACAAATGTCAACTGCACAGAGGGAGCTTTCAGGAGGAAGGCTTTGAGCTGCTCTGCGGTGTAGGCCGGGGCTGCAATGCCATGAGAACAGGGAGGGATGGCTGGGGAGCCGGAGCACGAAAAGGATGCAGCAAAATCCGCTTTTCGTAAGAAAGAGGTTGACTTTGCGGGTCCATATTTGTATGTTAATCCAACAAATTTTCTTGATCCACAGGTCATCGCGAAAGGAATCTATCATGAAGCCCGGTGAACGCCTCATCTCGCTGGATTTTTTCCGCGGTGCTACCATTGCGCTCATGATTGTGGTGAACAACCCCGGAAGCTGGAGCTATGTGCTTCCGCCGTTCCGCCACGCAGAATGGCACGGCTGCACCCCCACAGACCTGGTCTTCCCGTTCTTTCTTTTCATCGTTGGTGTGGCCATGGCCTTCTCTTTCGCAAAAAGGCTGGAACAGGGCCACAGCCTTTGGCCCCTTTACCGCCGGATCATCCGGCGCACCATTACGCTCATCCTCCTGGGAATCTTTCTGGCGCTTTACTGGGACTGGGATTTTTCCACCGTCCGTATCCCGGGCGTTTTGCAGCGCATTGGGGTCTGTTACTTTTTCGCCTCGCTCATTGTACTCAATTTCCGTACCCGCGGACAGATTCTCTGGATCGCCGGTTTGCTGCTGGGTTACTGGGCCATCATGACACTGGTTCCCTACCCCGGTCGCGGCNCAGATCCGTGGGCCTTNGGAAACAACCTTGCCCTTTATGTTGACCGCCTGGTCTTCGGACGCCACATGTGGAAGCCGGATATCGAACCGGAAGGCCTCATCAGTACCATTCCGGCCATCACCCAGGTGTTGATCGGGTACCTCACCGGCCAGTGGATCCGCTCCCGCCGCGAACCGCTGGAAAAAACCAACCTCATGTTCATAGCCGCCAATGTTCTTATCGTAGCAGGACTGTTCTGGGCATACTGGATGCCTATTAACAAACAGCTGTGGACCAGCAGCTACGTCCTGTACACCAGCGGCATCGCCATCCATTCCCTGTCCATCAGCTACTGGCTGATTGACATCAAACAAAAGCGGAAAGGGCTGCAGCCGTTTATTGTTTACGGAAGCAATGCCATCCTGGCCTTTTTCGGCTCCAGCCTGATGGCAAAGACGCTTTACAAGTGGCACATCACCCTCTCCAGCGGCGAAACGATTTCCGTCACCGGCTATCTGTTCAAGTACATCTTAAGCCCGATCTTTGGGAACTGGATCGGATCGCTGGTGCACCCGATCCTTTACTTTCTGATCTGGTGGGCCATTTTGAGCTGGTTCTACCGGCGGAAAATCTTCATCCGCGTCTGAACGGCACGGCGTTGCCGTCCAAAGAAATGCCAGTCCGGCTGTCAATTTTGCCAAGGAGGATGGTCGGAGACCCCCATTATCTGATTCATAAAAAAGCACCGGGAAGGGAGAATCTGGTCCACTTCAAATTTTGGTCAGCCCGTTTTTTACCAGGTTGTGTTTCTGTCCAACCCAACCTAAACGCTGCGCTGCGTTTCGTATCTGCTTCTCTCTAATTTTCCCGCTGCGCCTCTGTGCAGTCTAACCCCCTCATGACACAGGCTTCAGCCATTTGTCCGCGGTTCCAATCACGGCTTTGGGGACGGGACTCCCGGAAGGGAATCTTCCGGGGCCGCCGTAACCACCAGCAGGGCATTGGATACGGAACGCTCACCCGCCGAATCACTGGGCCGGTTGACCACCCTGTGCCGTACCACCATGGTGGTGGAACCCCCGCCATCCAGGTTGATCGCCTGCGCGCACCCCAGCCGGATCATGAACTGCGCCAGCTCTTCCAGTGTCATTCCCACACTGTAGCCGGGCTGCCGCCCATCCACGGTTACCAGGTAAAGGGTTGTGCTGTCCGCTGAAAAACCTGCGGCTGTGCGCGGATGTCGGGTTTGCGCAAAAGCGGTTTCCTTTCGGTCCTCCTCAATGGAAATCTTTCCATCCCGCACAATCCTGGGAATGCCGCCAAGTGCCTCCAGGACCTTTCCCTTCAGGGGCCAGAGCTGCAATACAACCCGCAGGGTGTCTCCTTTTTTGACTTCTTTGAGAAGCCAGCGCCGCGCTTTCCCGTGGCCGGAAAGAACCCCGCCTTTTTTCGGAATGCTCCGGTTCCCGCGAACGGAATCCACTGCCACCGCAACCACTTTAAACGTATCATTAACTGCCCAGTCATCCACAAGCAGAAACGTTACTTCTGCCCCCCAGACATTTGTTTCTGTGGAAGGGCCGAAATAGGGATTGTAAAGAATCAGTTCATCCGTGCGCCGTTCCCGGTTGATCCCATGAATCCGGTGCTGCGCCTTCCGCGGAGAGAGGATTGTTCCCTTGTAACGCAGCCTGGCGATGAAAGGCCGTTTCCCCTCCAGCACGCCAAACACGGAAAAAGGGGCCGGTTCCTTCAGCAAAAGGCCACCCCGGACCTGGCAATTTACCGGGATACCGTCCCTTCCGTAAAAATCCCCGTTTACCGCTCCCACTACGCGGTGGCCTTTTTGGTCTTTCCGCCGGGCCATCTGGCTCGTCCGCTCATAACCGCGGAGCCTGTTCTGAGCTTTTACCGTTTCAAGAAAGACAGAGGGATTGGTAAGATCCACCTGCAGCACTTCGATGGCCCACGGAACATCTTTGAAGTAGAAACTGCGGTGAACAACTCCCGAACTCACTACATCCCGGGAGATCTCCTGGGACAGCAGTCCTCCCACCCAGCTGACCGAGAGCAGAAAGGCAGTGAGCCATATCCCCCATCTGAACGGCCGCCGAGCACCGCCTGCAAATCGCCGCCGTTCAATCGTCTCGCCGTTAAAAGGCCAGAAAGTCAAAAGATGAAAGCGGTTGGCCATTCGTTTGCACCCCTGTTCAGGAAAAAATCCTGCAATGTTTCATAGGAAAGGGCACAGGGTGAAGATGTCGATGTGTCCCGCTGTGCCCTTTTTTAAACCGGATCGGCAACGCTGTCCGAAAAGATCTCCGCTACTTACCAGCGGATGGCCGCCGAAGCCCAGGTAAATCCTGAACCAAAGGCAGACAGGATGATAATGTCTCCATCCTGGATTTTGCCTTCCTTTTTCGCTTCACTCATGGCGATTGGAATCGAGGCGGCAGTGGTGTTTCCGTATTTGTGAATGTTGCTGGCTACCCGCTCCCTGGGCAATTTCAAGCGCTCGCGCACGGCTTCGGTGATCCGGTGGTTCGCCTGATGCGGGATAACCAGCTTGATGTCTTCCGGCCTGATATTGTTGGCTTTCAGCGCTTCATCAATAACCTGAAGGAAGCGTACCACCGCATGCTTAAAGACCTCCCGGCCTTCCATTTTCGGGAAGAAGCATCCTTCATCGATCATTTCGTGCGTGGCATAGCGAGGAGTGGAACTGCCGGGACATTTGGTCCAGAGCAATTCGGCGTACCGACCGTCAGCGTGAAGGTGAGTGGAAAGAACGCCCCGGTCTTCCTCTGTCGCTTCCAGCACCACGGCGCCGGCACCGTCGCCGAAAAGGACAGCCAGATCCCTTCCGCGGGTGCTAATGTCCAGACCCTTCGAATGGATTTCTGCCCCCACAAGCAGAATCCGGTCGTACATCCCCGTGCGGATGAAACTATCCGCCACCGCCAATCCGTACACAAACCCGGTACACTGGGTTCGAATGTCGATGGCGCCGATTTCNTTGAGCCCCAGCTTCCGCTGCAACAAAACCCCACTTCCGGGAAAATAGTAATCCGGGCTTAGCGTTGCAAAAACGATGAACTGAATATCTTCCGGCTTCATGCCCGCATCTTCCAGGGCATTTTTCGCTGCTTCCACCGCCAGATCCGAGGTAGCCACATCTGGTTCAACCCAGCGCCGCTCCACAATTCCGGTCCTTTCCCGGATCCACTCGTCGCTCGTCTCCATGTATTTTTCCAGTTCATGGTTCGTTACAACCCGAGGTGGTACATAATGGCCCACTCCAACAATCCGCGCACGTCGCATACATTTCTCCTCTTTGGTTTGACTTTTTCAGAACCTTTCCCCATTGCCTGCGCGGCCTGCCTGTCCCGTCATCCGTTTTTTCCGGAAAATCGGCTGGCTCGGCGCATTTCTTTCCGATAAACTAAAAAAAGCATTGGTTTCTTGCTACAATTTTCCGTGCAGCTGATGATTTAGCCGCTCAAATTTTCCGCACGAGCACCTTCCCCGGGCGCGCCGGCGTCCGCTCACCCTCGCGCAAAACCACCTGGCCGTTTACCAGCACCCAAACGATCCCCTCGGGATATTGCTTCGGGTTCTCCCAAGTGGCGCGGTCCGCCACCCGGTCCGGATCGAAAAGAACCAGGTCCGCATAGTAGCCTTTTGCAATCTTCCCACGTAGTGGCAGCTGCAAAATTTCTGCCGGGAGGGATGTCATTTTGCGGACAGCTTCTTCCAGACTGAACAGCTTTTCTTCCCGCACATATTTGCCCAGAACCCGTGGAAACGTGCCGAACGACCGCGGGTGAGGATGCCCCTTGCTCAGCGGGCCATCCACGGCAAGAGCCGATCCGTCGGAGGCTACGGCCACCAGAGGATGCTTGAGAATTCGCCGGGTATTTTCCTCACTCATCCCGAAGCCACACATCATGACCCGATTTTCTTCCTCCAGAATTAGCTGAACCGCCACATCGTAAGCATCTTTCCCCAGTTTTTGCGCAATCTGGGACATGCGCAGGCCCAGCATCCAGCGGTTTTTCTCGCTCCCCAGCCCACTGATCAGCACCGATTCCCACGATCCGATCAAATTGACTTTTTCCTGTACTTCCCTGCGCATTTTCCGGTTCAGCTCTGGATTGCGCAAGCGTTTAAAAAAAGCCTTATTGCCTCCTTCTCTTGCCCACAAAGGAAACAGCGAGGCCAATCCGGTATTGTAGGCAGAGTAGGGATAGCGGTCTGCATACGCACGCAATCCGGAACGATGGGCTTTTTCCAGCTTTTCCAGCAGGCCGGGAACTTTATGCCAGTTTCTGCGTCCCGATGCTTTGAAATGGGCCACATCCAGAGCGACGCCCGCTGCACGGGCAATGGCGATGGCCTCCTCCAGCGCTTCCTCCACCGTATCGTCTTCGTTGCGCATGTGCGTGGAATAGAGCCGCGCATATCCAGGCTGTTGGGCCATTACCGAACAGAGCTCGGTAATCTCTTCTTGAGAGGCAAAACTTCCCGGAGTGTATTCCAGCCCGGAAGAAATCCCCCACACCCCCTGGCGCAGACTTTCTTCTGCCAGTTCCTTCATGCGGCGGAGCTCTTCTTCCGTGGCCGGACGGTCGCTCATTCCCACNACATGCTCCCGAAGTGTACCCTGCCCCACAAACGTTCCCCAGTTCACCGAAATACCCCGACGCTGAAAGCG
>MTOL01000460.1 GCA_002011685.1 Deferribacteres bacterium JdFR-76 | reverse complement strand
GAAGGACACCTGAGCCTGCTAAACCTGGCAAGAAAACACAGTGACATTACCGTTATGAGTATTTTTGTAAACCCCACCCAGTTTGGACCCAATGAGGATTATGACCGCTATCCGCGGGATTTTGCCCGGGATGAGCGGTTGGCCCGGGAGCGCGGATGTGACATTCTGTTTTATCCTTCGGTACATGAAATGTACCCGAAACCGTACCGCACTTATGTATCCGTTGAGGAAATCACTGACGTTCTGTGTGGGGCGTCACGGCCGGGACACTTCCGCGGGGTTGCCACTGTGGTAACCAAGCTGTTCAACATTGTTAAGCCGCATGTTGCGGTTTTTGGCCAGAAGGATGCCCAGCAGGCGATCGTCATCAAGCAGATGGTGCGCGATCTAAACATGGATGTGGAAATTTTGGTGGCACCCATTGTAAGGGAACCTGACGGGCTGGCCATGAGTTCGAGAAATACGTACCTCAATGAAAAAGAACGGCAGGATGCCCTGGTGCTGTACCGTTCACTGAAGAAAGCAGAAGAACTGATTCGCCAGGGTGAACGGGATGCAAGCCGAATCAAGCAGGAGATGAAAACGATGATCCGGAGCGCTGATACGGCAAAGATCGATTATGTGGAGATTGTGGATACCACCAATCTGAAGTCTCTGGATACGCTGAAAGGGGAAGTGCTGATCGCTCTGGCTGTGTGGATTGGAAAAACGCGGTTGATTGATAATACCATTGTGAAAGTGTAACGTTCGCATAAAGCTATTGCATTTGGTGGGTCGGCTGATTATAATTTTATTGTGTTAGAACAGAAAAGGAGGGGCCATGCGTAAGAAGATCATCGTTGTGGGATTGTTTTTGCTGTTACCAGTAATGGCCTCTGCACAGCTCAAATCTCAAGCCACCGGTCTGGATATGCGCACTGTCCTGCGGTTTGGAATGAATCCCATTGCCCTGATTTCCAGCCCATTACTGAATTCCGACCGGTTTCACATGTCCCAGAGCTATTCGTTTGTGATTGGCAGTTTTGGCGGCTCAGCCTACACGCAGGCTGTTTACCTAAATACCATGAGCTACAGGATTTCTGATCCGCTTACTCTGTCGGTTCAGTGGGGCATTATGATGAACCGGCCGCTGGGGGATCCAAAGCTTGGGACATCGCCGAATCTGTTTTTCCGGAACGGTTTGTTCTTTTCCGGGGCGCAGTTGAAGTACACGCCTTCTGCCAACACCCAGCTTTTTCTTGAAGTGCGGAGGGTCCCTTATAATTATTACCTTTACGCACCGGATTGGCACCAGTGGTGATTCAGGGCGGGAGATCTTCTGCACGAACGGTGATGGGGGTGGAGATCGAACGTTTTTTGGGTGTGTTCAGGAGCTCTGAATTTTGAAACGGCGGCGGGTACAGGCAAAAAAACGGCCCATTAGAAAACGGTCTTTGCAACCGAAGCGGAGCGGGCCGCCTCCTTCCTTTGGAGAAATGATCCTCAACTGGGTCCTCATTGTTCTGATTCTGCTTATACTGGGGTTTGTTGGCTCCTGGGCCTGGCGTTTTTTTGCCCCGCACGAGCCTGCCAATCTTCCGGCATCCGGGCCCGAAAAAAAGGTGGAAATTCTCCGGGAAATTCCGCGTGTGGAGGTGCTGAACGGTTGTGGGGTTTCTGGCATCGCCGCAAAGGTGGGGAATTTCCTGCGGAAAAGGGGCTATGATGTAGTCAATACGGATAATTACCGCACCTTTTCGGTGGATTCCACTTTTATCATCGACCGGAGGTCTTTGCGGGCGGAATACGGGAGGCGGCTGGCAGAAGTTCTGGGGGTACCGCGTGCGCGGGTTAGCGCCATTCTGAACGAGGATTTGAGCCTGGAAGCGACCGTGGTTCTGGGCAAGGATTACCGCCAGTTGAAAGCATTCCGTCCTTGACCGATGGTTACAGAAACCTGCAAAAACCATTGGCCAAAGTGTTAAAAGACAGCAGGCGGATGGGAAAAGAAAGTGGAAACCTGCTATGAAGTGGTGGCAGCGGATTCTGCTGGTTTTTCTTTTGGGTGTCTTTTGGCTGGAACCGTTTGCCTGTGATCGGGGGCCAACCCGGCCCAACAAGCGGCAAGACGAAACCACCGAGGAAGAGAGCCGGTACGCTACTCCGGAAAGACCTCCAGCTGTCCAGCCTTACCCGGACCGGAGATGATCCCTGTGAGCTTTGCCATGAAAACGGTCCGTCTCAGTGGATGCTGAGACGGGAGGGTGAAATTTTCCAGTAGCGCAAATAGGGGCCAATCTTACCGGTCGAAGTTACGCGGCCGGTTCTTTTTCATCCCTTTTGGCCGTATCTGGCATTTTATAATCCTTACAGTCAAAAATTCATTGCATTGTAAGGTGGGGTGTCATAAATATAGCATAATCAAAGGCGAAACGGGATTATTTCGTGCAGACAGCGGGGAGATTGTGTTTCTTGAAAGGGTGGGGGAGTTAGAAGAAAAAAGCAGGAAATGGCATGATTAAGGCCGAAGAAACGCGGAAAGCTCAGCGGAGCACCGCCCGGAAACGGGGGGCCACAAAACGCATGGCGCGCCAGCTGGCAAAATATTCTCTGGAGAAGAAAGCCAGCAATGTGATCATCATGGATCTGCGCGGGCTGACGGACATTACCGATTTTTTTGTCCTTTGCTCTGCCGATTCCGATACGCAGGTCAAAGCTATTGTGGATCATATTGAAGAGAAGATGAACCAGAAGAAAATCAAGCCCTGGCACATTGAAGGATATGAAAGCCTTCGCTGGGTGCTGATGGATTATGTTGATGTGGTGGTCCATGTATTTCTAAAAGAAACGAGGGAGTATTACAGCCTGGAAACGCTGTGGGGAGATGCCAAGATCGAGGTGATAGAGGACAAAGAGGAGTCATGAAAGAGTACTTGCGGGAACAGCTTCTGAGTACCCTGAAAAAGCGCCATCTTTTGCCAGAAGGGGATTTTGAAGTGGAGATGGTGCGCACCAGGAGTAAAGAGTTTGGCGATATTGCTACCAACGTGGCCATGAAGCTGGCCAGCCGGTTAAAGAGGAATCCACGCGAGATCGCTCAGGAGATAGTGGATCATCTGGAGCTGGATTCCCGACGGATATCGAAAGTTGAGATTGCTGGTCCCGGATTTATCAATTTCTTCTACAATCCGGATTGGATTTACACGCAGCTGCAGGAAATTCTGGAGAAAGGCGACTCGTACGGAAAGAATGACATCGGCCGCGGCAAAAAGGCTCAGGTGGAGTTTGTAAGTGCCAATCCTACGGGTCCGCTTACCATTGGTCATGGGCGGCAGGCGGTCTTGGGCGATACGGTGGCCAATATTCTGGAGGCCTGTGGCTATTCTGTCCAGCGCGAGTACTATTTCAACAACGCCGGCCGCCAGATGCGTATTCTTGGCGAGTCGGTGCGGCTGCGCTATCTGGAACTGCTGGGCGAAAAGATCGATTTTCCCGAAGATTATTATCAGGGCGAATACATCAAAGAGATTGCCCGCCATCTGCTGGAGAAATACGGCGATTCGCTCCGCGACCGGGCCGACGATCCGGTTTTTAAAGATACAGCCGAACAGCTGATTTTTGAGGACATCAAAAAAACGCTGAAACGCCTGGGAATTGTTTTCGATAGCTTCTACAATGAAAAATCTCTCTATGACGAAGGGAAGATTGATGAAGTGATCCGTCTGCTCCGGGAAAAGGGCCTGGTTTATGAAAAGGACGGGGCACTCTGGTTCAAAACCACGGAATTCGGCGCAGATCAGGACCGTGTCATCGTCAAAAGTACAGGAGAACCTACTTACCGCCTTCCGGATATTGCTTACCACAAGACCAAATTTGACCGGGGCTTTGACCTGATTGTGGATATCTTCGGAGCTGATCACATTGCGACTTATCCGGATGTGCTGGCCGGCGTGAAAGCCCTTGGTTACGACGTTTCCCGGGTAAGAGTACTGATTCATCAGTTTGTAACCCTGATGGAAGGCGAAGAAAAGGTGAAGATGTCTACCCGGAAGGCCACGTTTGTCACTCTGGACGAACTGCTGGATCGCGTAGGCGAAGACGTGACCCGTTTCTTTTTTGTGATGCGCAGCATGAACAGTCACCTTAATTTCGATCTCACGCTGGCCACAAAAGAATCCGAAGAAAATCCGGTCTATTATATCCAGTATGCCCATGCACGGATCTGCAATATCGAGAAATTTGCGGCCCGTCAGGGGCTACGTTTCGACCCGTCGGCGGATCTTCGCCTATTGAAAGAAGAGGAGGAGCTGGATCTGATCCGGAAGATGGCGGAATTTCCACAGGTGGTGATCCGGCTTCATGAAACCCTGGAACCGCAGAATCTGGCCCAGTACCTGACGGATCTGGCGACGATTTTTCACAAGTTTTACTACGATTACCGTGTGGTGACAGAAGACCGCGAGTTGTCCCTGGCTCGTCTGGCTCTGGTGCGGGCAGCACGCTATGTATTCGCCAATGGCCTGAAGATTTTGGGGATCACCGCGCCTGAGGTGATGTAACCGGGGTGTTTCACAGGAAGGAGTGCTAGCAAGCGACAGCGAAAGAGTAGAGCGGAGAGAGAAAACCATGGCGTCACTTCTGGTGGTTGGTTCCGTTGCGTACGATACGGTTGAAACAGTTGCCGGCAGGTCAGAGGAACAGTTGGGCGGGTCAGCCACGTTTTTCAGCCTGGCGGCTGCTTTGTTTGTTCCCGTGCACGTGGTTGCGGTTGTGGGAAAGGATTTCAGGGAAACCGACCTCCAGCTTTTCCGGGAGCGGGGCATCGACTGTTCTGGGTTGCAGATCCGGAACGGGAAGACATTCCGCTGGGGAGGGCGCTATTCCAGCGATTTTTCCGAACGTGAAACCCTTTTTACCGAACTTAACGTATTTGAAACATTTGATCCGGATATCCCGCAACATCTCCGTTCCGTCAAATACGTTTTTCTGGCCAACATTGGGCCGGATTTACAGCTTCGGGTGCTGGAGCAGATGGAATCGCCGCAGTTTGTCGCCATGGATACCATGAATTTCTGGATCGAGCGCGATTTTGGGCGTGTGAAGGAAGTGATTTCCCGGGTCCATGGCATTGTGGTGAACGATGAAGAAGCGCGTCAGCTGACGGGGCGGCAGAATCTGCCAGAGGCGATGGAGATCATCCGCAGCTGGGGACCCAAAATGGTGATTGTGAAAAAAGGGGAACATGGCGCGGTGTTACTGCTGGAAGATGGCTTTTTTTTCCTGCCCGCATACCCTGTTCGCGCCATTGTGGATCCGACGGGTGCCGGGGACACCTTTGCTGGAGGGCTCATGGGGTACCTAGCCCACGCGCAAGAGTTTGGGCCGCAGGTTTTCAGGAAAGCGGTGGTCTATGGTAGCGCGGCGGCATCTTTTAATGTGGAAGGGTTTGGTGTAGAAAAACTGAAAGAAATTTCAAAGTCTGACATCCTTCTTCGGTGCCACGATTTTCACCGTATGACCTCATTTGAGTTGCCCTGAGGCCGTAACTTTCTTTTTCTTCCGGCTCTTCTAAAGAGAACTGTTCCCATGATTTCCCGTTGGAGATGGGAACGTGTATGGTTTCCTGCGAATTTTTTAGAAATCAATCTGTTACGTGGGGTGAAATGTACTGACAGCAGGAAGGCAGGCCCGGAAGCAAATTTTCCGGTTTCTGGGGGGATTTCCGCAGGGGGCACTCTGTTTCTTTGAGAAAACCTTCTTCCTGCCGGAAATTTTTTGAAAAAAATCCTTGACATCATCTGGACAAATCTTTACTTTGAAGCGTAAATTTTTTCAAAATCCTGCCGAAAAAGGCTATTCCCTGCTGGAGAGCGTTTTCCGGCACCGGGAATTGAAATAAAGTGCTGTGCTCCTAAAACGGAGGCCAGGCAGAAAGGCCTGTAGCGGCCTTTCAGGGTATTCTTGTGGGGAAAGAAGAAGCCGGATACCGCGTTTTGGGGAGTAGGCGAAGAAAGACTCTCTGTCCTGGCAGCCGGAGGAGCAGAAGCAAGGAAGAACGTTCAGGAATTGTTCGGGTTGGGTCAAAGACGTGCGGCTGCCCAGAATTCCCAACACCTTTGTACTAATTTTTGGATTCACGGCCGTTATGGCGGCGTTTACCTGGATTTTGCCCGCCGGGGAGTATGCTCGCAGGCAGGAGGATGGGCGTACCGTTCTGGTGCCGGGCTCTTACCACCGGGTGGAGCGTTCCGGGCAGGGGATCGGTCGGATATTTCTTGCGCCCGTCCGCGGTTTTGTGAAAGCGGCCGAAGTGGTGGGGNTTATCCTTTTCGTGGGCGGTGCATTTGGCCTCATTCAGGGGACGGGAACGCTGGAGGCTTTGATTGGGACCCTAACCCGGATGAGCGAGCAGCGCGAAATCATCCGCCGGGCGATGATCCCTTTCTTTATGATTCTTTTTTCTTTGTTTGGAGCCGTTTTTGGCATGAGTGAAGAGGTGATCCCTTTTATTCTCATCTTTGTGCCACTGGCTGTATCTCTCGGATACGATGTTATCACAGGCATTGCTGTTCCGTTCCTCGGTGCAGGTTTGGGGTTTGCCAGTGCGTTCATGAATCCGTTTACTGTGGGGATTGCTCAGGGGATTGCTGAACTTCCGGCCTTTTCTGGTTTAACCTACCGGATTCTGGCCTGGGTCTTTTTTACCGCTGTGGGTATTGCTTATGTCTACCGCTATGCCGTTCGCGTGCAGGGATGTCCGCATCTTTCTCCTGTTCCGGAGGTCAACCGGGTGTGGCAATCGGCGCGGAGGGACAGCGGGGTGCAGGTCCTTACCAGGAGACAGAAGGGGGTTCTGGTGCTTTTTGGGGCAGGGATTCTGATTCTGGTGGTGGGTGTGCTGCGTTTCCGCTGGTATGTGGGGGAAATTGCCGCTCTTTTTCTGGCTATTGGCGTGTTTTCCGGTTTGCTGGGAGGGGTTTCTGCCAACCGGATGGCCGAGCTTTTTGTGAAAGGTGCCCGGAACCTGGTGGGAGCTGCCCTTATTGTGGCATTTGCCCGGGGCATACTGGTAATTGCCGAGGAGGGCAAGATTATCGACACGATTCTTTACAGCTTGAGCGGTGGAATCCGATCTGTGCCGCCGGTACTTGCTGGAGTAGTCATGTTTGTGGTTCAAACGTGCATCAATTTTTTCGTCCCATCCGGAAGCGGGCAGGCGGCTCTGACGATGCCTATCATGGCACCGCTCAGCGACTTGATCGGCATTACCCGGCAGACGGCGGTTCTGGCCTTTCAGTTTGGTGATGGTTTTACCAACATGATCATTCCCACTTCGGCGGTGACGATGGGGGTGCTGGGGGTTGCGGGGGTGCCGTGGGAGAAATGGGCCCGGTGGCTTTTGCCTTTGGAGGTGCTCCTTTTTATTCTGGCGTGTCTCTGGATGATTCCCCCTGTTCTTTTTGGATGGGGGCCGTTCTGAACAACCCATAAGGAGGTGGAGAGAATGGATTTTAAGGCACTGGTTATTGGCAGGTATCCCGATCTTCCTAAACACCAGAAAAAAGTTGCGGATTTTTTTCTGGACCACCCTCATGATTTTGCCATGCTTTCCATTCTGGAGCTGGCCAAGCGGGTGGGCGTCAGTGAGGCAACCATTTTCCGGTTCGCTCAGAGTATGGGTTTCCGCAGTTTTTCCCACTTCAAGAATGCGGTAATGGAAGAGACTCAGAAGGTAGTTCAGCCGCGGGAACCGTTTAAACTGCTCCGGGACGAGGAATTGCCAGAAAATCCGCTTACCATCGTGGCTCGGCAGGATATCCAAAACATCAATGCTACTATCCATAAAATTACCGATGACGGTTTTTCCAGGGCAATTGACCTGATTGTTGGTGCCAACCGGGTGTACACCTGTGGATTGGGAATTTCTGCTATTTCATGCAGAGTGCTGGCCTATCTTCTCAATCAGATGGCAATTCCCGCATCTGTCCTGATTCACGACTCAGCAACTTTTCTGGAACAGATCACACTCATGAAGCCAGAGGATCTACTTATCGCTTTTTCTCTTCCGCCTTATTCCCGTGAAACCGTAGACGCGGCACGCCTTGCAAAAGAGCGTAACATCCCGGTGCTCGGCATTTGTGACCGCGAAACTGCCCCATTGTCGCTGTATTCCAGTGTGGTGCTTCCGGTGGTAACCAAAAATGTGCTGTTTACCAACTCTATCACGGCTCTGGTAGTGGTGATCAATGCCATTGCCACGGAAGTAGCCCGGCGGAATAAAATTGAGATCTCCAAATATCAGGAGGAACTGCTGTCGATTCTGGAGGCGAGTAATTACCTGGAGCGTATCTGATCCAGAAACGTGAACAGGGAGGGTGAAGCGAGCATGGGTATCGTATATGATTTAATTGTTCGGAGAAGGACCATCCGCCGTTTCCAGCAAAAACCCATTGACCGGGATATTCTCGAGCGAATGGTAAACGCCGCACGTCTGGCTCCATCCGGGATGAATCTTCAACCCCTGGAGTTTGTGGTAGTGGATGAGCCGGAACTTCGGGAGGCCGTATTTCCAACAACAAGCTGGGCCGGATACATTGCTCCCCGCGGTACACCGGCGGAGGGAGAACGGCCGGTGGCCTATATTCTGGTTCTGATCAATCGCCAGATCAAAAAGTTTGGTGGCCAGCACGATGTGGGCGCCGCCATGATGAACATGATTCTCACAGCCCTGGAAGAGGGCATAGGAACTTGCTGGATTGCATCACTTGAGCGTGAATCGTTGGCTGATCTACTGAAAATTCCCAAATATTTGGAAATTGATTCCCTCCT